>PWMU01000174.1 GCA_003558065.1 Opitutia bacterium
AGATAGGAGAGATCAAGGAGCACGTCATGACACTAGCGGATCAATTGATTAAGGAGGGCCGACAGGAGGGCCGACAGGAAGGTCGCGTTCAAGCGTTACGCGAACATATTCTGGATATTCTCGAAGCGCGATTCGGAGCGGTTCCCGATGACCTTCGCGCCAGAATCGAGGGCCTTGGCGACGAAGCGCATCTGAAATGGCTCCTCCGCCGCGCCGCGGTGACCGACTCGGTCGAAGAGTTTCGCGGCAAATTATAGCGCCGTGAGTGTCCGGCCCCGGGCACGGCGTTGCCGGAGAAACCGAACCAACCGAACCCAGAAATCGCAAACCGCTAATTCGCGCTCATTTACGCTAATTCAAGCCGGATTCCCCGGGACCGCGGGCACCGTGTCCCGGCCAGCCGGGGTCCCGCCCGCTACGGAGCTGATATACTTCTCGTCATCAAGTTTTCAGATTTTCTTTTGTGGCGTCGCCGCTTGCGGCGGCCCTCGAGACACCGGCCCGCGCAAGCGCGGACGCCACATGAGTGCCGCTACCGCAGTCTGATTTTCGCAAAACTTGATGGCGGGGAGTATAATGATTCGCAATTCGCCGCCGAGGGCGGCCGGCGCGGACGCCAGGAGAATCCATGAACAAGCATGGAGTTTTGGTTTAGGTTTCATGGGAGGTGGAGGTTAGCGGTTTATTAATGAAGGGCTTCGCCCTGTCCGTGGTTCTTTGTTCTTGGTTCTGATTCCTCTGTTTCGTGCGCTGAAGGCTCGGCTTCCCTGTCCTTACGGACAGGCCTACGTTGGGGATCACTCCGTAACTTCTGCTCCCCGTCGCGCCCTTTCCCGTGTCCGCTGTCCGCTGCCGCCGTTTCCCTGTCCTTACGGACAGGCCTACGTTGGGAATTCAGGCTGGAAGCCTAAGCTACTTTGAATTTCAGGAGCCGGAGTGGACGCTGTAGTCGATCTGCAGTTTGCCTTCGGTTGCGGTTACGGGAATGTAGTCAAAGTCGAACGATTCGCTGGTGAGCAACTCGTAGAAGACGACCCCCAGCGAATAGATGTCCGCACGGTGGTCCACCGTCATGGACACGTCCTTCTGCTCCGGGGCCATGTATTTCGGGGTACCGGGCGGCCCGGTCTCGGTGACCAGCCCTTGCCGCAACAGGCAGTGCGGGCAAAACACCGCGGAGCCGCGCGACTGCAGGGGTTCGCCGCACTCCGGGCAGGAACCGGTGGCCGGGGGATCGGATCGGGGAGACGGAGGATTCATGGAGAGGATCGACAGAGGAACGGAGCCAAACGTTACACCTGGATTTGAAACTTTTCTTGGGCCCCACCGGAAGCGGCGTCGTCTTCAATGGATCAGGGCGTCCATCAGGGCCCGCATCTCCTCTTCCAGCGACTCACCGGGGAGGAGCGTGGCGGCGACCTCCCGGCGCAGCAGGGCGCGGTACCGCTTGCGAAGACGGTGGACGACGACCCGGGCGGTTCCGGCGGGAACATTCAGCGCCGCGGCAACGCGCTCGTAAGGAATCTCCGTCCGGCTCATGCTCAGGAAGTCGCTCAAGACCTCGAACGGCACGCCTTTACCTTCGCGCTCCCATTCGCTCCGCAACTGGGTGAGCACCCGTTCAACGAGCGTAATCGCCCATTCGCGGTCGAACAGCCGGTCGGCGCTGGAGGCGGTTGCGGCCTCGTGCTGGTAACGCGCCTCGGCCTCCTCCCATTCGAGAAAGGACTCCCGACGGCTGCGGAGAAACGCCGAAGGGGGGAAGCGGAGTTGTCAGGGCGATCCTGCCGGTTTTGCGCGGGACTTCAGGGGCAAAGGACTACCGCTTCCCGCACGACCGGGACAGCCATTGGGCGAAGGCGGCTTCGTCGATTTCGCCTGCGGCGAGGGCCAGGGTTTGCAGGACGGCGTCTTCTTCGGGCGCTTCGAGACGAAAACCGTTCACTCCCAAATTGCGCTTGGGTGGCAACTTCCGGTAATATCCTCCTATGAAACGAACAAACCGGCTGCTGGCGAAGGGATTGTTGATGATGGCACTGGCCAACACGGCCGGAGCCGGGGAGCTCCGGGATTATGTCGTGCGTGACGACAACGCCTTTTCGTGGGAAATCCATGAGACGCTTTCCCGGGCAGGCGCGTCCGTACACCTTGTTGAGTTGACCTCCCAGGAATGGCGGGGCATCACGTGGACGCATTGGCTTTCGGTGGTGGTGCCGGAGACGGTACGCCATCCGGACCGCGCGATCCTGATGGTTGCCGGCGGCCGGAATCGTCCGGATCCGCCCGACGCGAGGTCGCGCGAGGCGCAGGTCTTTACAAACATCGCCGTTCAGACGGGGGCGCCCGTTGCCATCCTCCAGCAGGTCCCGAATCAGCCGCTTTACGAAGACCTGACCGAAGACGCGTTGATCGCGCACACCTTTGACCGCTACCTGGAAGAAGGGGACGCCGACTGGCCCTTGCTGTTGCCGATGGTCAAAAGCGCGGTGCGCGCGATGGATGCGCTGACCGAGATCGGCGTTGAAACCGGTGATTTTTCAGCGGAGCAGTTTGTGGTCATGGGCGCCTCCAAACGAGGGTGGACCTCATGGCTGACGGCGGCCGTCGACTCCCGGGTCTCGGCGGTGGTGCCCATGGTGATCGACATGCTCAACATCGGCCCGCAACTCGACCGGCAGAAAAAGAGTTACGGCGGTTACAGCGAAATGATCTCCGACTACGAAGACTACGGGATCATCGAACGATTCGACACTCCGGACGGACGCCGGCTCAGCTCAATCATCGATCCGTACGCCTATCGCCGGGACCTGACCCTGCCGAAGCTGGTCGTCCTCGGAACCAACGACCCGTACTGGACGGTCGACGCGTCGAGCCTCTATTTGAATGACCTGAAAGGAGAAACCCATCTTCACTACGCGGCGAACGCCGGACACAGCCTCGATCTCTCGATCATTCCCACCGTCCTGGGCTTCCTGCAGCTGGTGTTGAACGATCAACCCCGCCCGGAACTCCAGTGGGAACGGGATTCCGGGAATCGTTTCTCCGTTTCGTGGAATCCCGCCGGCCGGGCCGAGGCGTACCTTTGGGAAGCCGAATCCTCCAGCCGGGACTTCCGGGAGGCTCAGTGGCGTTCGCGCCGCCTGGTAAGCGAAAACGGAGAAGCCGAACTCGAATTCGACCCGCCCCAACAAGGCTGGTCGGCGCGCTACGTCGAAGTGCGGTTTCCCAATGCCGCGGGAGGCTTTCCCTTGAATCTGAGCACCACCATCACCGTGCTTTCGGCCGGGGAAACCGCGGATTGACGCGGGACGGGCAGTCGAAACAATGGGCGCAGGACACGAAACGTTGTATCTTTTCCGATTGTCGATCAGCCACGTTGTCCTGGGTGTTGAACACTCCGAAACAGCCAATGGGATTCCTCGTGATGCCCGAGGCCCATGGCTATGAACCGGCCGATCGACTCCGCTCAACATGGCGCAAGGAAATGGCAAGACGGCGGTCATCCCCAACGAGTCAATCCCGATAAAAGAGATTTCCAACCAGGCGCTCACCGCGCAAAACCCGCGTACGTGAGCACCCTGTCACCGTTTTCCGAAAATCCCTCCCATTTTTTTCATGCACTCCTCCAACACACCCGATAACACCACCCAAAGCCGCCGCGCCTTCCTCAGGAACTCGTCCTTCGCACTTGCCAGTGCGGCGATGGCCGGGTCGCTCGGCTGGGCCTCGCAGGCCTCGGCCACGGAACGGCCTTCCGGCGCCCCTTCCCGCCTTGGCGTTGCCGTGGTTGGCGCGGGGGGCCGCGGCCGCAGCCTCCTGCGGCAGTGCCTGCGCAACCGCGAGGCGTGGAAGCTCGATTTTCCGGCGGTTTGCGACGTCTGGCAGGTGAGCCGGGATCGGACGGCCGAGCAAATCAAGGCGGCCACGGGCAGGAGACCCCGGCGGTTCTCGCGTTACCAGGAGATGCTGGAAATGGACGGGATCGATGCGGTGATCGTGGCGACTCCGGATTTCAGCCACACGGCCGTGCTGGTCGCCGCGGCGGACGCCGGCAAGCACGTGTACGTGGAGAAACCGATGTCGGTCTCGATCGATCAGGCCAACGCCGCTCTGGACGCCGCCCTTCGCAACGACACGATCGTGCAGGCCGGCACCCAGTTTCGTTCGGCGGCCCAGTTCGCCGAAGGCGCGCGCCTCGTGCAATCCGGCGAGCTCGGGCGCCTTCTCAAAATCGACTGCCATTATCACCGGCCGCAAATTCGCTGGGGGCGCCGCTCGGTGGAGAACGTCCGGGAGGAGGAGATCGACTGGGAGCAGTTTCTGGAGGGACTTCCCTCCCGACCTTTCGATCCCCTCCGCTTCCGGCGCTGGCAGTTGTATCGCGATTACACCGTGGGGCTCGTGGGGCTTCTGGGCACCCATGTGATCGACGTGGCCAACTGGTTCACCGGCGAAACCGCTCCCCTCTCGGCGGCCGGCATCGAGGCCTGGCTCACCGGGCAGGACAGTGAAACGGCGGATTTCCAGGAGTCCCTGTTCACCTATGGCAAAGGTTTTGTCGCCAACTGCAGTTGCCGCACGGGGAACACCGCACCCGGATCGCAGATCGTTTTTTACGGGACACGCGGAACCCTGCGCTGCCCCTTCTCCGGCGGCGCCCGGCTGGTACTGAGCC
>PWMU01000120.1 GCA_003558065.1 Opitutia bacterium
ATTGCGTTGGTTGATTTGATTCATGGCTAGGACGGGACCCTTGTCAATCACCAGGTCCAATCCATCGAGAAATTCCGGAATTCGCTCCTGAAGCACCGCTTCCTCCCCGGCGGAGAACTTTCCAAGAACGAAGTCCTTGAGGGCCATCGCCGCCGGCTTGGGCGCGCCGATTCCGATTCGAAGACGCAGGAATGTGCCCTCGAGGTGGCGCAACAGGTCGGCAACCCCGTTGTGCCCGCCGTCACTCCCGCCTGCGCTGAGTTTGCAGCGGCCGGTGGGGATTTGATACTCATCGAAGACCACGACGATGGCGGATGCAGGCACGCGGAAGTACCGGGCCAACGCAGCGACCGATCGGCCGCTCTCGTTCATGTACGTGTGCGGTTTGAGCACGCGGATGGTGCATCCCCCAGAATCGACCGCGGCCACCTCCCCCAGAAAACGGCTGTCGTGTTTCCAGGCGGCGCCGTGGCGTCGAACCCAGGCATCCACGACTCGAAAACCGACATTGTGGCGGGTGTACCGGTAATCCTCTCCCGGATTCCCCAGTCCGGCGATCACGGTGACCGGCATCTGACAAAGAACAGGTTATGCTTCGAAAGCCCGAGAGGGCGGACGGGGTCAGGCGTTTTCCTCCACCTTCTCCCCCTCGCCTTCCTCCTCGCTGGATTCACCTTCCTCGCCTTCGCCCTCAGCGGCCGCCTCGACTTCCGGCTCTTCCTCTTCGGGCGCCTGACCGACGCATGCGACAACAACCTGATCGGGATCGTCCAAAAAGACAACCCCCTCCGGCGGGGTAAGGTTGCCGACGTGCAAGCTTTCGCCGACTTTCAGTTCGGAAACGTCGATCACGATCATCTCCGGCAGGTTGCGGGGACGGCAGCGCACTTCGAGCTCGTGCGACTGGATCTCGATCGTACCGCCTTCGTTCTTGACCCCGAAAGCCTCACCGGTGGTGCGTACTCCAACCGAGACCGTCATGTCCTTACCGCGTTCGATCTCCTGGAAATCGACGTGCATGAAATGATCGGTGCGGGGGTCCCGCTGGTAGTCCTTGATAATCGCCCACTGCGAATCAAATCCTTCAACCTGAAGGTCGATCAAGTGGGTTCGTCCGGCGGCCTGGTTCCAGAGTTTCCTGAAATCGGAAGCCGCCACCGAGAGGTGGCGAAGTCCGCTGGGGCCGTAAATTACGGCGGGAAGCCAGCCGGATTTGCGCATACGCCCGGTGGGACCACGCCCGAGTTCGTTTCGTTCGTGGACGGTAAGTGAAATCTGTTGCATCGGATATCCGTCGATAGTGTGAATCGCCCGTCAGTCGCGGGAAAAAACATGCCTTGATAGCGATTCGCGGCGCAAATGCAACCAAAAGTTGCGAATTCTATGCGGGCGAATCCTGAACAAACATCAGGTGAATGGCGCTGGGCGGCGGTTTTTCGCGGCCCTCGAAGTACCGGTCGACCGCATCTGTAATCTTCGCATTGAGATCCCTGAGGTCAAGACATCGCGAATCATCAATACGCGCGTTAAGGCACGAGGCCGTATACTCGCCGGTGGCGTGCTGTACGACCTCAAAGATCAACTCCAAATTGGACTTCGATAACATAAGTAATCCCTGACTAATCTTCAATACACCGAATCGCGGATGTGGCCAAACATCCACTTCCGGTCAGAGCAATCCGCTCCGCTTCCTCCCTCGCGCCTTGAGCGCGTTGGGTTGACATCTTACCGGACGAGGCGAAAAGGGCAAGCTCGAATTAGCCGTGTCCGGCAAAAAATCGGCATGCCATAAGGAAGATTACTGCAGACGAGCCCGACGGACGGACTCACGCAGGCCCGCCGAGCGCATCGAACAGTTTCCGCAGCTCGTCGCGCCGTTCGCGATTCCGGTCGAGCGTCTCACGGACTCCGGCAACCACCTCGCCCGGGGCGCGCCCGGTGAAGTTCTCGTTCGAGAGCTTCTTCTCCGCACCGGCGATCACCTCTTCCAACCGGGCCAGCTCCTTTCCCAGCCGCTGTTGTTCGGCTTCAATGTCGAGGGAGGAGGCCAGGTCGAGGTAGACTGTCCCAACGCTCACGACCGCGGCCGGACATTGGTCAGGAGCGGCCTCGACGAACTCGAGCCGGCTCGCGCCGATCAGCCGGAGCAAGTTGTCGCGCTGCGTTTCGATGAGACGGCGGGCCGCCGGTTCACACTGGCAGAAGAGCACCACATCGCGTTGTGCGGCCAGGTTGTACTGCGCCTTCAGGGCGCGCGCCTGAGTGACGAGTTCGACCAAACCGACCACCCGGTGCACTGCGGCGTCGTCGGGCTCCCGGTCCGGGAACAGGTCGCAGGAACGGTCCATGGAGGTCTCCTGTAGAAACCGCCCTTCTCCGCCGTAGCCCAGGACGCTCCAGAGCTCCTCTGTGATGAACGGGCAAATGGGGTGCAGAAGCAGTAACACCTCCCGCAGCACAAGGTCCTGAATCGCGAGACAGGTTTCGCGCTGTCCCTCGCGCTGCAGCTTGGACTTGGAGACCTCCACATACCAATCACAGAAGTCGTTCCAGAAGAACCCGTAGATTCTCTGGGTCAGCTGGGTGAACTCGAAGCCGGCGTACGCCTTTTCGACCGCCGCGAGGGTCGTGCGGAGGCACTCCAGAATCCAGTGATCAAAGTCGTCGCACTGCGACCAGTCGATGCGTCGCCGGATCGACGTCAGGGAGCCAATCTCGCCGGCCGGACCGCTCATCTGCCGAAACCGGCAGGCGTTCCAGAGCTTGTTACAGAAATGGCGCCCCTGCGAGATACGCTCCTCGCTAAAGAGAATATCCTGACCCTTCGGTGCGATGCTCATGATACCGAACCGCAGTCCGTCGGCACCGAAACGTTCAATAAGATCGAGGGGATCGGGGGAGTTCCCGAGGCTCTTCGACATCTTACGCCCCTGTGCGTCGCGGATGATCCCCGTGAAGTAGACGTCGCGAAACGGAATCCGACGCCGAATCTCGGACGCTTTCAGGCGATCACAAGGTTCACCCATGAACTCGAGCCCCGCCATAATCATGCGCGCAACCCAGAAGAAGATAATGTCGGGTCCGGTCACCAGGGTGCTGGTGGGGTAGAAATATTGCAGGTCGCGCGCCTGCTCTGAGTCCGGATCGGGCCACCCGAGCGTTGCAAACGGCCACAGCCAGGAAGAGGCCCAGGTATCGAGGACGTCCTCCTCCCGCTCCCAGTTCTCCGGCTCCTCGGGTCCGTCGACCGAGACGTGGACCTGTGCTGGATCGGAGTAGTCGAGATGCTCGCGCTCAAGCCCCTTCCGGTACCACACCGGAATACGCTGCCCCCACCATAACTGGCGGCTGATGCACCAATCCTGGATGTTGTCGAGCCAGTGCAAGTACGTTTTCTCCCAGCGCGGCGGCCAGAAACGGATCATCTTCTCGCGCACCGCCGACTTTGCCTCCTCGACCTTCGGGTAGCGCATCCACCACTGCTCGGTAAGACGTGGTTCGATCGGCACGTCGGCGCGTTCCGAATACCCCACGCTGTGCTCGTACGGCTCTTCCCGGACCAGTTGATCCGACTCCCGAAGCCGGGTGACCGCCCGCTTGCGCGCGGCAGCGCGATCCATCCCCGCGAAATCCTCCCCAGCGCGTTCGTTCAGGGTCCCGTCCGGGTTGAAAATATCGATAACCGCCAACCCGTGGCGCTGACCGATCTCATAGTCCGCCCGGTCGTGCGCGGGCGTGACCTTCAGCATCCCGGTTCCGAATTCACGATCGACCGCCTCGTCGCAGATAAACGGAATCTTCTCCCGCGGAAACGGCCGCCACACGTGTTTCTCCTTGAGGTGCTGGTAGCGTTCATCCTCAGGATGAAACGCCACGGCCGTGTCGCCCATCAAAGTCTCCGGCCGGGTGGTCGCGATCTCGACATGAGTTCCCGGTTGCTCCACCACCTCGTACCGCATCGTGTAGAGCCGACCCCGTTGCGGTTTCATGACCACCTCCTCGTCACTCAGCGCAGTCCGGCTCACCGGACACCAGTGAACCATGCGCTTGCCCCGATAGATGTACCCGCGCCGGTACAGCTCCACAAACGCGTGCAGGACCGCACGCTCGTATTCCGGATCGAGGGTGAAAACCGTGCGCTCCCAGTCGCAGCTGGCACCGAGCTTGCGGAGCTGATCCAGGATGATTCCGCCGTGCTTCTCGCGCCAGGCGCGGACACGCTCGAGGAATGCCTCGCGCCCAAGATCGTGTCGCGTGATTCCCTCCTCCTCCCGCAGTACCCGCTCGACACGGGTTTGCGTCGCGATGCCCGCGTGATCGGTTCCCGGAAGCCACATCGCCTCCCGACCGTCCAGGCGTGCGCGCCGCACGAGAATGTCCTGAATCGTGTTGTTGAGCACATGCCCCATCGTCAGGGTCCCCGTCACGTTGGGCGGAGGGATCATGATGCAGTAGGGCTCGCGCTCCGGGTTGGGGCGGCCGTGAAAGAGCCCGGCCTCCTCCCAGGCACGGTACCATCGATTTTCGACCTGCGACGGATCGTATGCTTTGGGCGTTTTGGACATGGATGGAAACCGCGTCGCGCCCGCAGGGCTGCGGCCACAACGCAAAACTGCTCAAGTCATCCGGACGATCCGCCTGCGTCAAGTACCTTTCGCTCCCGGCCGTCCTCCA
>PWMU01000036.1 GCA_003558065.1 Opitutia bacterium
GGTTCATTGAAACCAATGTGTCCGGTGCGGCCAATGCCGAGAATCTGAAAATCAATTCCTCCGATGGCACGAATCTTCTCTTCATAGGCGCGACAGAATTCGAACACGTCGCTGCGCTCCAGGGTGCCGTCCGGAATGTGAATATTCTCGGTCCTGATGTCGATATGGTCGAAGAATTGTTCGCGCATGAAGCGGTGGTAGCTTTGCGCGTTCTCCGGTGTGATCGGGAAATATTCATCGAGGTTGAAGGTGACTACGTTTCCGAAGCTCAGCCCGTCTTCCCGATGGAGGCGTATGAGCTCCCGGTAGAGGCGGACGGGAGTGGACCCTGTGGCCAGGCCGAGCACGACCGGCTTACCTTCTTTATCGCGCTTCCGGATCAGGTCGGCGATCTCGTCGGCCACACTCCGGCAGGCATCCCGGGAAGACGGGAAAATCTGGGTGGGAATCTTTTCGAATTGTAGTGTTTCGGATTTCATCAGCAGATCGGATTGCTCGTTAAAGGTTATTCGTGATCCGTGAGTCGCGTTTTGTAAACCTGAATCCGTAAGCGTCCCCGTGCAGCGGAAATGGAAGCGTTTCAGCAAAAACCCGGGGGCGCGCCGTTTGAAGCGGCCGTGGGCGATTCCGCGAACGGATGGCGGACGTGTGTGGCGACTGAGATTAGGCCCTTGTCCCTGAAATTCCGTGCGAAATGAGTGCTTTTACCCGTCCACCGTTACCCAGCTCCCGGATTCGCTCGAGCGATAAGCTGCGGTCATAATGCTGACCGCATCCATGCAGGCTTTCAGGTCGGCGCGCCACTCGGCCTCGGAAATTTCGCCGCGCACCAGTGCAATCAGCCGGTCGATCCGAGTGGGCCGTTCCCTGGAGGGAACCAGTGCTTCCGGCCGTTCGCCCGGCTTACCGACGACATAATGCGTTCCATTATGCCAAAGGCTTTTCTCCGATCCCGTTATCTCCAGGCCCCCGATCCCGCCGGTCTGCGTCCACGCGGCTTCGACCGTCGCGCGTACCCCGGATTCGAAAAGCAGATGTGCCGTGCCGAAGTCGTCCACTTCCGGGTAAACCCCGGCTTCGTTGCCGATCATCGCCCAGACTTTCGAGACCGGACCAAAGAAGGTGCGCAACAGATGGACGGCGTGGGTTCCCATGTCCATGAACGCGCCGCCACCCGAAAGGGCCGGGTCGTGAAACCAGGCGAGATCGGGATTGTCGAACCAGCGTGCGTAAGCCGCGTGATGCGCATTCCGGAATCGCGCGCGGGTTACTGTTCCGAAGGCGCCCTCGCCCACCAATTCGGACGCGGCCTGCATCTCGGCGGAAAAAGGTTGAAAATAGCCGGAAATGACGGGTGTCGGGTGCGTTTCCAACAATTTGCTGAGTGTGGCGAGGTCGGCGGGGTCGGTGACCAGAGGTTTTTCGCAGAAAACGGGCTTCCCGGTGGGAATAGCCTTCTCCAGGAGAGGGCGGTGGCGGGTGTTTTCGGCGCAGATCACGAAACCGTGGATCCCGGGGTCTTCCAGGACCGCGTCCAGATCCTCCACGAAGCGTGCCCCCGAGTCGCCCGCATACCGTCGCCCCCGGTCGGGAACATCGTCCCAGATCGTGTGCGCGCGCCGCCCGTCATCGGTTGCGGCGAGGTTCTCCAGGAACGCACGGGTATGAATATGGGCCGTGGAGAGAAAAGCGATGTTGAAGGATTCCGGCATGAGAATTTACTACGACTCGTTACGTGCGGGGAGGGTTTGCCAAAACTTCGTTGCGGGCGGCTGGCTCCTTCGCTTTCCCAGTCTGAAGCGGCAGCTCCACTTCCCGGTTCAGGCGGTCCGATTCGTAAAGCGCTTCCAGAATGGCGATCACCCGCAGGCTTTCCGAGGGAGGGACCGGCGAGGGTTTTCCCTCGCGAATGGCGGCGGCGAACGCGAGGATCTCCTCGGAGTGGGACTTCTGGAGTCCGGTCGCCGGAAGGACCTTGCTGTCGATCAATACGCGGTTGACTGCCGAAGCGTAGTTTCCGCTGGGCCATTCGATGCTTCCATTTCTTCCAAACAGCCGCGCGCTCAGATCCTGGGACTCCTGCTGGTGCTGCAGCCAGCAGGCCTCAAGAACCATGGTGGCCCCGTCCTCGAAGTGGATGAAGCCGGAAACAAAATCCTCCGTGGTCACCCGTTCCCGGTCCCATTCGCCCCAACCTCCCGGCATGTCGTGGTCCCGTGCGAAATTGACCATCAGCTTGCCCGTCGCGCGAACCGGTTTGGGGAAATTCATCAACCAGAGCCCGAGGTCGAGGGCGTGGACACCGATGTCCATGCAGGGACCGCCGCCGCTCAACGACTGGTCGATCATGCTGGGGGAGGACGGCATCAGGTTGCGGCGAACGGCGTGTATCCGCGAATGGTAGATGTTTCCCAGCCCCTGTTTTTCAACGAAACGTTTGATGGCCACGGCCGAGGGGCTGAAGCGCTGGCTTTGGGCGGTCATCACCAGGCGTCCGGCTTTCCGCGCTTCTTCTTCGATGGAACGAATGGATGCGGTGGTCGTGGACAGCGGTTTCTCGCAGAGCACATGCTTGCCCGCTTTCAGCGCCGCCAGAGTCATGGGCGCGTGCGAGGTGTTCGGGGTGGCGATGTCAACGGCGTCGATCTCCTCGACCTCCAGGAGTTCCCGGTAATCCTCGAAGATACTGGGGATATTGAAGTCGTCGGCCATCCCGGCGGCCGCATCTTTGTTGTTGTCACAGACCGCGACCACTTCGCAGTCCGGGTCCGCGAACCAGCCGGGATTGAGGTGGGCCCCACGCATGATTCCGCCGGCGCCGATCAGTCCGATCCTGAGTTTCTTAGGCATGAGAGAAATGAAAGTCCTTTCGCGGCTTCGAAGCAATCCCGGAAATGCGACCCAATCAACCGATTTTGGATTTGCGATTCCCGGGGATTGACGATTTCTTGAGAGCATCGTTTGAGGGAAAATCCTTCCAAGAGGGTTTGCACAAAAAATCCCTGGTCAGTGGGCTTTGTGCGTAAAAGGCGCGTTTGTTTATCCTGCAGGAAGCTTTGCAACCGTTGATAGTCATGGTAAATAAACCGACGATTATTCTGCTCCGGGCGTTCCGGGCATCGGCCGGGAAGTCGAGGAGGCGGCCGTGGCGGGCGGTTTTCGCCCTGCTGATCGGGACCGGACTGCTCGCCCCGGTCTGCGGGATTGGAGCGGAGGTGCGCGGCACCTGGATGACCACGACTGCGAACGACGCGCTGACGACCCCTGACAACACCGCTGAATCCATGGAACGGCTCCGGGGAATCGGATTGAACACGGTTTACGTCGAGGCCTGGAAAAACGGATACACCCAGTTCCCTTCCCCCACCCTGAACGAGACCCTGGGAGTCGACCGCCATCCGGGCCTTCGGAACGACGGCCGCGACCTCCTGGGCGAGGCTTTGATCGAGGCGCATCGCAACGAACTGCTCTGTTTCGCCTGGTTTGAGTACGGGTTTATGGCCGCACACGGGGAGACGGAGAACACCCTCGTCCGGGAGAAACCGGAGTGGCTGAGCGAAGACATCGACGGAAACCGGATCGCGCCCAACGGGTTTGTCTGGATGAATCCCCTGCACCCGGAAGTTCGCGATTTCCTGCTCGGCCTCGTCCTCGACGCGGTGGACAGGTATGATCTGGACGGCGTCCAGCTTGACGACCGCCTGGCCTGGCCGCATTACACGATGGGATACGACGACCTCACCCGTGCGGTGTATGCGCACGAGCATGACGGAGCCGAGCCGCCCGAGGATCCGAAAAACCCGGACTGGCTGCGGTGGCGGGCGGACAAGATAACCGAATTCGCCGAGGAATTTTACGGGAAACTTCGCGAGGTGCGGCCGGAACTGCTCGTTTCCGTAAGCCCGGGGCCCTATCCCTGGAGTTATGAGAATTACGCCTGCGATTGGCCGTCGTGGGCGTACGAGGGGTGGTACGATGAATTCATCCCCCAGGTGTACCGGGAGGATTTCGGCGCGTTTGAGGACGACTGGCGGGACCAACTCGAAGCTATGGGCCGACGCCGGGGCGACCTGCTGGCCGGCCTCAGGATCGTCGGAAGCGGATCCGATACCTCGTGGGAAGATCTACGGAAGAAAATCGAGCGGGTGCGCGAATCCGGCGCCGGCGGCCACGTCCACTGGTTCAGTCGCGGGGTGCTCGAGGTTTATCCGGACGAGTTGCGGGAGTTTTACCGGGTTGACGAGCGCGGCCATGCGCCTCACCCCAAGCGGGGCGGAGACTGGCGCCCCGCCCCGGTCGTTGCCGAGAATACCCGCGACGACGAATGGACGGCCGAGGTGGCCCGGTCCGGACGTTACCGCGTCGTCGCACGGTTTGAGGGGCGTCCCCTGGAAATCGAGGCCCTCTATCTGAAAGAAGGCAGGCAGCGTTTCGCCATTCCGGGCGCGGGCGCCGTCGAGCTGTTTCGCGACCGGCGTTGACGGACGACTCGTGACTTTTTGAAGAAAAAAAACCCGTTTCTTTCTTGTCATATACCCTAGGGGGGTATACTATATCGGGTATGAATGAGAGGGTTAAGGAGGACGTGCTGCGGCGTCTCAAGCGGATTGAAGGACAGGTTCGCGGCCTCCAGCGTATGGTGGAGGAGGACGCTTATTGTGCGGACCTGCTCAACCAGATGGGATCCGTGCAGAGCGCACTGCGCTCGACGGGCAAGGCGGTCACCCGCAATCATCTGGAGACGTGTGTCACCAGTGCCCTCCGCTCGGGGGATCCCGACGCCGCGCAGCGGACTTACGACGAGATCATGGAGATCCTGTTTCGGAAACAGAGTTGAGCGGCGGCACCGGGGTGCCGGGTCAAGCCGGCTGCTGCTGACTGGAGATAAGCATGGAACCGGCGCAGCGGTCTGGGCGCATGAGAGAATGGATAATGATGGCTACAGAAACGAAGAACATGACGGAACAGGACTACGCCCTGACGGTGGAGGGCATGAGTTGTGCCTCCTGTGTCGGCTCGGTGGAGCGGGCGGCGGGTGAGACCCGGGGCGTTGCCGCGGCGAGCGCCGATTTTGTTTCGGGCCGGCTCCGGATAGAGCCCGGGAGGGAAGGCGTCGACTGGCGTGAACTCGCGGAGACGCTCCGTCGGGCCGGGTACCCCGCGGCAACCCGGGAGATGATTTTCGAGGTGGAGGGAATGAGTTGCGCTTCCTGCGCCGCCCGGCTCGAAAAGCTATTGAAGGACCGCCCGGGCGTGCTCGAGGCGTCCGTTGGTTTCCCCTCCGAAGAAGCCTCGGTGACGTACCTTGCCGGTATTGTCGATCCGGATACGCTGGCTGATGCGGCCGCGGACGCGGGATATGGGCTGAAAGAAAAGCGGAGCGATCATGAGACGGAGCGGGCCTCGACGCAGGCGGACGAGTCCTCGCGGCTCCGCCGGAGTGTTTGGGTCGCGGCGGCGTTGACCTTGCCGGTCTTCCTCCTGGACATGGGGCCGATGGTGGTGCCGGCGCTTGGCACGGCGCTGGAGGCGGTGATTTCCAGGGAGGCCCTGGAGCTGGTTTTCTTTGTTTTGGCGACCCTGGTACAGTTCGGGCCGGGGCTGCGCTTCTACCGGCTGGGAGGTCCCAGACTGCTTCGGGGGGCGCCCGACATGAATTCCTTGGTGGTCCTGGGGACCACAGCCGCGTGGGCCTACTCGACGGTAGCGGTCTTTCTGCCGGGGCTGTTGCCGGAGGATGCCGTGCACGTGTATTTCGAGGCTTCGGCGGTTATCATCACCCTGGTGCTGCTCGGCCGGTACCTGGAAGCCGCGGCCAAGGGGCGGACCGGGGAGGCGATCCGCAAACTGATGAGCCTCCAACCGCCGGAGGCGCGGGTGATTCGGAACGGGAAAGAGGTGACCGTTCCGGTGGAGGACGTCGGGATCGGCGAGATTCTCGTCGTGCGGCCGGGAGACAAGCCGCCGGTGGACGGGGAGGTCGTCTCGGGCATGTCCTATGTCGATGAATCCATGATAACCGGCGAGCCCATGCCGGTTGAGAAGCAGGCCGGCAATGAGATTGTCGCCGGAACGCTTAACACTTCCGGCAGTTTCCGCTACCGCGCCACCCGGGTGGGACGGGATACCGTTCTGGCGCGGATCATTGCGATGGTGCAGCGGGCGCAGGGCAGCAAGGTGCCGATCCAGGGGCTGGTGGACCGGGTGGTGTTGTGGTTCGTGCCCTTCGTGATGGCGGTGGCTGCGGCGACTTTCGGGGTCTGGATGGTTTTCGGTCCCGACCCGGCGCTGACTTTTGCGCTGGTCAATGCCGTGGCGGTACTGATCATTGCCTGTCCCTGCGCCATGGGCCTGGCGACACCGACCTCGCTCACGGTGGGTATGGGCAAAGCGGCCGAGCACGGAATCCTCTTCCGTTCCGGTGAAGCGCTCCAGCGGTTGCGGGAGGTTGCGTGCCTGGCGGTCGACAAGACCGGCACACTGACCCGGGGAATGCCCGAAGTGACGGACATCCTGACGGCGGAGGGCTTTGAGGTGAACGCTGTCCTGCGCAAGACGGCCGCGACGGAAACCGGTTCCGAGCATCCTCTGGCCGCGGCGATCGTCGAGCGGGCCCGCCGGGAGGGGATTGCCTGGCCCGAGGCTGAAGGGTTTGTCGCGAGTGCCGGGTTCGGTGTCGAGGCCAGGGTCGAGGGAGACACGGTGCGGATCGGTACGGAGCGTCACCTGCGTGAGGCTTCGATCGACGTGTCGCCGCTCGGCGAAGCGGCGGTCCGCCTGGCCGGGGCCGGAAAGACTCCCGTATACGTCGCGATTGACGGGCGTTTGGCGGCGGTGTTGGCCCTGGAGGATACCGTAAAGGAATCGGCCGGAGAAGCGGTCGACTCGCTGAGGCGATCCGCGGTGCGCGTGGTGATGGTTACCGGCGACCAGGAACGGACCGCCCGGGCGGTGGCCGGGCGGCTCGGAATCGCGGCGGTACTGGCCGAAGTCCTTCCCGATGGAAAGGCGGATGCCGTGCGGAAGCTTCGACAGAGTTACGGGACCGTGGCTTTCGTCGGTGACGGAATCAACGACGCTCCCGCCCTGGCGGAAGCGGATGTCGGGATCGCTATCGGTGCGGGAACCGACGTCGCCATCGAAAGCGCGGATGTGGTCCTGATGTCGGAGGACCTCAGGCGATTGCCCGTTGCGCTGGCCCTGTCGCGGGCGACCTTGCGCAACATCAAACAGAACCTGTTCTGGGCCTTCGCCTACAACACGACGCTGATCCCGGTGGCCGCCGGGCTGCTTTATCCCATCTGGGGATGGCTGCTTTCTCCGATGCTCGCGGCGGCTGCCATGGGTCTTTCCAGTTTCTTCGTCGTCACCAATGCCCTGCGCCTGAAGCGGTTTTCTCCTCAGGTCCCGGGAGTCCTCCATGCCGTCCCCGGCAAAAGACCAACAAGGTGAATGCCGCCGGTTCCCGGGCCGAACTGCTTTGGAAAGCAATCTCACCGAATAACCCAAGGAATGCAAGGAAGGCCCGAATTTCCCTGCGGTTGACCCGTAAGCCCGAAACCCGAAACCTCCCCCGCCCTAGCAGTCCGTCGGGCTTAGGTTTTCGGAAATCAATACACGAATTGATTCTAAGCCTTGTGTTTGCTCGCGTTGGCCTTGACCTTTGTGCCGTCCACGCTGACGGCGCCCACCTCCGGCACATGGGTGAAAAACCGCTGGAATGCCTGGCGGTTGCTCCGGCGGGAGGCGCAGATCGTGTCGTGATCGGGATGAGTAGCCGCGAAGATGTAGCGAACAGCCGGATCGTAGCAGCTCGCCTGCTCTATGACCCGCGAGCTGAAGCGGCCGATAGGCTAAGTCCGACAGGCTGCTACGGTGTTGGTATCCCGGGTTCCTGCGGCGGATCTTCGGCGACGAGCGCGTCGCGGTACTCGGCGGCGATCACACGAAGGTGTCCGGAACTCTCATGCAGGCCGCCGGGACGGGCACGGGCGAGCCAGAGCTTCTCGAAGGCGCCGATGATTTCACGCAGGTCTCGGTGAAGCTCCCTCCAGTCGGGGCTTCCGGAGGAGAGGTGAGCGAGGCCGCGCCGGACGCCGTGGCGCGCCATGCGGACGTTGAGAGCGATTTCCTCCAAAAGCAGTGATCCGTCATCACATTGTGGATACGCATTTCGAAACGCCCCGGCGAGCTCGTCCAGGCGAGTGAGACAGGCGTTCAGGTGTGCCTCAGTGACGCCCTCGAGCACTTCCTGAATCTCTTCCTTCCGTGTGAAGAGCAGATGATGAAACAGCGTGCTCTGGGGGAGCTGTTTCCCGGCGATGAGGTAAGTTTTACCCAGTTCCAGGAGCGGGGCGGCTAGCCCGGCGGCGGCCCCTCCGAAAACGTGCCGGTCCATGGCTTCGGCCAGGGGCAGGTCCCGGTTGGATTTCACGCACCAGGCGGCTGCTGCGGCATAGGTAATCGCTGGCAGTCCGATGGCCGGAAACTGGTGATGGCCGGCGTCGCCCCATTCCGTGACCAGCAGTCCCGTCGCGCCGAAATGCAGGCCGTTGACCGCGGCCGAACGGATGGCGCCCAGGCAGTTGTCCACCCGGCCGGTCAATGTCTTCCAGGAGGAGGTTCCGGGAACGACGTAGAAGGGAACGCCCGCTTCGTGAAATGAACGGCAGTTGTCCTCGTAGGGATGGTCGGCTTCGTAACCCCAGATCATCCCGGTGATCGATTTCGGCAATTCGGCGACGAACCCGGGTTGCTTGAGAACGATGTCGCCCCAGAACTGGACGTCCCGTCCGTGAGTTTCCGCCAGGCGATGGATTTTCAGGAGGAAATCGAGGTAGACCCGGCCGGTTCCCTTTTCCTCCACCAGCGGCCGGCTCCATCCCTGGCCGAGTTCCCAGGTTTCGTCGCAGCCGATGTTGAAATGGCGGCTGGAAAAGTTGGGAAGGTACTCGCGGTAAAGCGAATCGAGAAAGGCCAGGCTGTCCTCGTTCGGCTTGAGCGTGCTGCCGAACGGGCGTTTCTTGTTCCAGGGATCGATAAACCCGCCGGGGGATTCCGCCAGGTGGTAGTACTCGGGGTGACGCAACCAGCGCTCCAGGTGTCCGAAGGAATTGAGATTCGGAACGAGTTCGATGTATCGATCGCGGCAATACGCGTCGAGTTCCAGGATTTCCTCCGCCGTGAAGGGCGAGGCGTCGCCCCACACCACTTCGTGACCCGAAAAGGCGAAGGTGTGCTCGATATAGAGCTGGAGCTGGTTGAACTTCCATTCGGCCAGGCGGTCGACCAGCGCGTAAAGGGTATCCCTTCGCGGGACCTTGCACCGGCTGACGTCGAGCATGTACCCGCGGTTCGAGAAGTCGGGAGTGTCGCGCACGGTCAACTCCGGGACCCGGGCTCCGGTCTGGCGCAGGAGTTGCAGAAGGGTCTGCAGGCCGTAGAAGAGACCGGCTTCGCCGGGCGCTTCGAGTTTCGCGCCGGACGAATCGATCCGGAGGCGGTAGCCCTGGGACGGCGCGTTGCTGCCGGAATCGAGGGCGAGCACCAGGCACGGCGCGTCGTTGCCGGCCGATCCCCCCGCCACCCGCGGCCGGCGGCCGGTTTCCCGCGCCACCGCCTCGCACCAGCGGCCGGCCGCACGCGTGAATACCGCGCTCAAACCCGGCGGAATAACCACCGGCGCCCGGAGATCGAGATCGACCGCTTCGTGACCAAAGCTCAGTTCCCGCGGCCGGGGAAGAAAATGGAGGGAGTCGGAGTTCATCGAATCGAAGGGCTTTCCCTAAAACAGGAACAGCTCCGGTAAAAGTTCAAGGTCCGAAGTGCCACGGTACTGATAATCTCAGAATCCTGCTCGGGTTTCACCCCTCGGCGAATCCGTTTGGCAGGCTCTATTTCGCACCTGTTAATGTTAATGTACCGAATTGAGCGGCATTCTAGACCCGGCGCCAACGTGCGAAGATCCCGCACGGGAGGATTTTGCCGTCGCTTTGGACGGGGAGCCCCACTTCGCCCGAGGCGAATGTCCCGGCGTCGCCGAGGTCCCGCAGCGCTTCGGTCAGAAGGTTGGCCAGAACCGTGGGGGAGAGGTAGGCGGTGTAGGCGTTGATGAGGAAAAAAAGCGGTTGTTCGGAAAGGAGCTTCCGGCATTCCTGCAGAAAGGGCCAGAGGTCGTTTTCGAGTTTCCAGGTTTCGCCGCCCTTTCCCCGTCCGAAGGAGGGCGGGTCCATGATGATTGCGTCGTAACGGCGACCGCGTCGGATTTCGCGGCGGACGAATTTCAGGCAATCATCGGCAATGTAGCGGATGGGGGCTTCGGCGAGTCCGGAGAGTTCCGCGTTGCGGCGACACCAGTCGACCATGCCTTTGGCGGCGTCGACGTGGCAGACCGAGGCGCCGGCCTTGGCCGCCGCGACCGTGGCGGCGCCGGTGTAGCCGAAGAGGTTGAGGACGTCGACGGGGCGGCCGCTCGCCGCGATCAGCCGTGAGAACCAGTCCCAGTTGACCGCCTGCTCGGGGAACAGGCCGGTGTGCTTGAAGTTCGTCGGGCGTATCCGGAATTTCAGGTCACGATACCCGATGGTCCATTCCTCCGGAAGCCGGGTGCGGAATTCCCAGTTGCCGCCGCCTTTGGAGCTGCGGTGGTAAATGGCGTCGCAGTCTTCCCACGGGCGGCCCGAGCGGCGCGGCCAGATGATCTGCGGATCGGGACGGACCAGGATGTGGTCGCCCCAGCGCTCCTGTTTCATGCCGTCGCCGCAATCCAGGAGGGCGTAGTCATTCCATTGGTCGGCTGTGAGGAGGTCCGGCATTTCAGCGGGAATTGACCGCGCGGCGGCTCGAAGCGCCGAAGATGATACCGATCAGGCCTCCAACGAAGAAAACAAATCCCAGGGCCAGGGGGTTCATGGGAAGAATCACGCCGAAGACCCGAAGCAGCAAGGCGATCAGGACGTAGCCGAAGATCCAGAGAGCTCCTCCTTTGAGAAAGAGGAGCACGTCTTTGAATTCCCGTTTTTTGGCGGGTTTGCCGGTGAGAACCTCCTCGTTCCCGCCGGCTGAGCGAATGGTTTCTTCCTGGTCCGCCAGGATCGAGCGGGCGCGTTCGGCACTTGATTCGGGGACCCGGATATCGATCATCCTGGTATCGGAATAGGTTCCGTCATCGATAAAGGCCTGGATCTCCGCTGCTTCGAGCAGCGCCTTGGCGATGTAGGCTTCTTCTTTTGAGGCGTATTTGGCGACGGTTATCATGGACGGTCAGCTCTCAACAAAATCCAGACGGTACTCCTGGGCAAGCATTTCTCCCAGTTCGCGCATATAAGCGCGGTCGTTGTGATGGAAAAGGAAGTGCCGTTCGGGCGGTTTTCCGGCGGCCCGCGAGACCAGATTGAGCTGGCTGCGGCCGTCGGTTTCGCGGCAGAGTTGGACGGCTTCGAGCTGTTTGAGGGGAACCCGGAAGGTGTTCTTCCACCGGCTCTTGATCACGAGGCCGGACTTGCGGTGAAAGAAAACCGATCCCCAGAGCGCGGTGAAGGTTCGATTCAGCAAGGTTGCGAGAAAGAAGCCCACGGCCGGCGAGACCAGCAGAAAGAGGTAAAGGAGATTTTTTCGGTGTTCGCGGAAGGTTCCCTCAACCGTGCCGAGCAGCAGCAGAATCGCGGCGAGGACGCTGAAGATCCCCGCGCTGATCCCAAGAAGAAGCTTCCAATAAAGCCCGGGAACGGTGGGTTCCAGGAGCACGGTTCCCTCGTCTTCACTCCAGCGCGGCAGCGGCATGTGTCCGGCATGCCCCGGAACGGGAAGCGGGTCCGGCGGCGCGTCGTTGGCGGATTCCTCGGTCATGCTCAGCGAACCGTTCGACAGTCGACCGGGGGAGTCAATCCGGATCGCCCGGGGCGGAGATGGGGGAGCAATGAGGGACTTGGGTTTTTCTTCGCGCTCTTTGCGCCTTTGAGCGAGCTTGCGAGCGGACGGTTTAATTTCCGTATGGGTTGCGATTGGGGATTGGTGATTGGTTCGGCGCACTCGCGCACCGTCTTATGCTCTGTTTTTTTAACCGCTTAAGGACGCTTATTTGACTCATAAAAAAAGAACTTCAGCGGATCCGCTTAAGAAATTTAACAGAGCATAAGTTTTAGCGTTCAATTAGCGTGATTAAGCGGTCCCCGGCGAAGCCGGCTCATTCAGGGAAATTTGGGAAAACCTTATTATAAATGAGATTTGCCGGAACGCGTTTGCTACATCAGCGTATAATATCCGAGTGCCACTCCGATCAGTGCCGCACGGTCAGGCGCCAGAAGAGTGCGGGCCCCGGGTTGGTGATCTCGAGGCGGACGGTTTCGGTGCCGTCGGCGTTGTCTTCAATCGCTTCTTCGATCGTCAAATCGTGTTCCTGCCAGGGAACCCAGTGGATCAGGTCTTCGGAAACCTCGGATTGCCATTCGAGCAGGGGCTCGCGGATACGCCGGTATTCGATCTCGAAGCGACCTTCGCCGAGGACCGTCGAGGGATGGGGCAAACGCAGGGTTCCCGGCTCCAGGGGGTCTCCGCCGAAAAGGAACTCGAAATAGTTGACGTAACCGTCTTCGTCCGGATCGGCCCAGCGGTCGCCTTTGAGGTCGTCGTCGTCAAAAAATTCGCGACGCCAGCTCGTGTAAGTCACGGGCGACGTGTGGAAGTCAAACGCTTCGGTGCGGGCCGACCTGGCGCCCTCGTTCAGTCGCGCATACCACTCGTAACCGGCATCGGCCTCCAGCTTGTCCCAGGGAATCTCCACGGTCGATCCGGAGGAGACGGTGGCCCTGCCGATTTCCCGGAACGGTTCGATATCCATTCCGAAATCGTACGGTACCGTAGAGGGATTGTTCCAGTGCTGCAAATGCGCGTCCAGCCACGGCGAATACGTATTGAACAAAACCTCGTGCCGGTCCGGCCGGAAGGTCAGCAGCCGCAAGTAACCGCTCCCGCCATCGGGCATTCCCTGGTAATTCTGCACGGTGGAAATGACCGTGTTGTCGTTGTAGGTGTCGATACGCGCGCCTTCCCCGGTCGTGTGGGCGCCAAACATGAAATCCAAATTGGGATTGTCTTTCAGCGTCTCGTAAATCGCTTCGCCGTACGGGCTCCAGGCGCCGGGAAAGCCGGGCCTCATCAAATGGTGCGTAACGATAATCCCCCTGCGGTCGGGATGGGCTTTCAGAAGTCCGTCGGCCCATTCCAGGAGGGCGGCATCGGCGAACTGCCGGTATTCGAGGCTGATGACGATGAACCCGACCGGGCCCTCCTCGCGACCGAGCAGGCCCGCGCGGCTTTGCCGGAACGGGCCGGTCTCGAAGAGCATGTAAAAATTGTCGTTGTCGTCGCCGTAGTTTCCGCCGTAGTAGCTCCGGCCGCCGAAGTGATCGACGCCGAAATACAGGTTGTAAAACTCCGTGGTTCCGTCGGGGTCCCATATCGGTTCCTGGTCGTGGTTGCCGACGTTCATCGCATAGGGAACCCCTTCGGGCAGACCGGTCGTATCCGGATCCTCCAGGCGGTACATCGCCTCCGCGGCGATCTCCCATTCGCGTTCGTTGGGCTCCCCTCCCTTGATGTCGCCCCGCTGAACGATGTCGCCGAGGTGCAGCACGAACGGAATGTTGATGTTCTGGTGATTCTCCACCACCCAATCCGTCTGCGAGTTAAAAACATCCCCCCCGCCGCCGTGAAGCTCCCCGCTGTAGAACTGGGTGTCGGGCAGCAGCGCAACGGTGAATGCGTCCTCGTCCCGTCCGGGCGGAATCGGGCGGCCGAAGAACACCACCTCGATTTCCTCGTCGACGGGATCGACCACGTTGAGCTCGAGCAGCGCCGGCTCGGTTACGCCGCCCGCCCCGGGGACTGGCTCGGGCGTTCCGGCCGCTTCGGGAAGGTCGGTTTCGCGCGCTACATCGATGCCCAGCTTCAGGACCGGCAACGGCCCTTCCGGGCTCGTACGATTCAAGGAGCGGCCAAAGGCGAACGTGTTGCTGTTGGAGGTATTCTCATTACCCCAGGCGTAAAGCCGGAAGGTCACTTCCGTTCCCCCCTCGACCCCCGTTAGGTTGCGGTTGGTCAAGAGAAGGGTGGGCATGGGATTGCCGGCGTTCTGCCCCGGAACGTCGCTGGTCATGTACTCGAACTCCTCCATCGAGTCCGGCGGATCCCCCGTGGCCCGGCCCAGGTAGGTAAATGAGTCGAGCGTCGTTCCCGGCGTCGCAAACCCGTCGAAGCTGTAGCGCCACTCCATGTGCCGCGGCGCACTGGTGGACGAACGCCTGAACCGTGCGTCCAATGTCCGGAAATCGGCCCGGTACCCCGGCTCCACGGCAATACTGAACTCGTAGTAATCTCCCTGGGCGATCGCGTTTTCAAGCGACGGCGTCAATAATGGGTCGTGGTCCACCTGGTTGGTCCACGTGTTGGACGAAAGCCCGTTGGCCAGGAACCGGGGGACGATGCCCGGCCCGCGGGTGACGGTTGAGGCGTCGAGCCCGGGCGCCACGATCAACGGCCCCATTTCCAAAAGAGGCGTGGCCCCCGTGCTGGTGCTGCCCGGTGCGCCGGCCGAAACATAAACCACTCCGGGTTGATGCGATTCAAGCGTCTTTACCTCACCCCTCAGGATCGGCCCGACGTTCCTGCCGAAGGCAAACGTGTTGCTGTCGACGGTCAACTCATTGCCCCAGGCATACAAACGGAACGACACCTCCGTTCCTGCTTCGATCTCCTGCAACGCCTCGACTATCGAAAGATCGAGCGACGGCATCGGGTTGCCCTCCTGTTGGCCGCTTATCTCGGATACTTCGGGATCGGTCCGCCAGTCGATCATGTAAGCAAAAGGCTCAAACGAATCCGGCGGCGTGCCCGCGGCGCGCGCGAAGTAACCGAACTCGGACGACGGCTCCTCGCCGGAATCGAAGTTCAGCCATTCGGCGACAATCGGCACCCCCGGCGTTTCAAACCCGTCCAGGCTGTACTGCCACTCAAGAAACATGGGCGCGTTGCGGGCGGAGCGCCGGAGGTTGACGTCCAAAACCGCCAGCGAGGCCTCGAAATCCTCTTTCACGACGAAGCCAAACTCGTAGTAATCCCCCTGTTCGATTGCCGTCTGACGCGAGGGTGTCAGCCCGTGTGTGGGATTGCTCCAGGTGTTGGCGGAGAAGCCGCGCTGCAGCGATCTGGGATTGATGCCCGGTCCGCGGGTAATCTCCCGGACTTCGATTCCCTCGGCAACGTAAGTGCCACGCGCGGATTCCGGAAGGTCACTGATGGAGCGGAGGCTGTAGGCGGCCACCAGGGACGGATCCGGACGGGGCGGCACCAGGCTCTCCGCATGGAGATCGACCGATAGAACCGAGCACAGAAGAAAAGCCGCTGCCAGGACGCTGCCTCCGTGGCAAGACGCCTCTGGCAGCCTGGAACGGTTGCCGGAGGCCCGGGCGGGGAAAGGCAGTTCACAGAAACGTTGATCCGGGGCAGATTCTCGGTTCATAATCACGGAAACATTCTTTTGGAAAAGCACGCTTGATAGAAAGCAGATTCTTCTGGTAGCAAGTTTTATGACTATCTGTCAAGTCGCCAGGTTTTCCCTTGCCCTTCTGGGGCTGATTGGGGCAATCGATGTTCGGGGGCATGGCCGGGTTCACAGCTCGGTAGCCGCTGAGGTTTGGGAGGATCGGGCGCGGGTGACCATCAACGCGGCGCTTGTGGACGTGCTGATCGTGGGCGGCCTGGACTACGAGCGGGTTGCCGGTTTGTCGTCCGGGGAACGATCGGTCTTGCTCCGGCCGCACCTCGAAACGATGTCGGAGCGATTTCGATTGATCGATGAGAACGGCCGGGAACTGATTCCGGATTCCGTGGAGTTCCGGATTCCGGATTATGGCGGAGGGTCGGCTGTGTTCTCGCCGGGATTGGACCAGCGGCAGACGACGATCCTCATGGAATACACTTGGCCTTCGCCGCCTTCGCGGATGTTGTTTTGGCAGAGTTTCGGGGAGGGGCGGATTTCCGATATGTATCCGGAGGAGCAACACCATGCGCGCTATGATCACGCGAATGTAGCTGTCGACGCGGCCGCCTCCATCCCGATCTACACGAGTCTGACAGTCCGGCAGAAGGGCGAACTTGTCCTGTTGCCTTCGGAGTTCGGCCCCGGATTCCCCGTTCTCTATTCCTTTTCGTGGGATTCGGATCCGGAACCGCTGGCGCACCGCACCAGCCTGCAGAGCGCGGCCCCCGACTGGGAGAACCGTCCGGCAAATGCGCGGCTGACTGTTGGCGAAAGCGAAGTTACGTGGAGGGTTCATATAACGGTGGAAGCGCTGGCGGAAGCGTTCACGGACGGTTTTCCGGCGTCGGAGGAACCCCGGTCGGGACTTGAGTGGGAGGAGCTCGGGGACTATTTAAGCGAACGGTTGATTTTCGTCGTGGATGGCGAAGCCGCGGATCCCGGAGCCGTATCCGTCAAGGTTCACCCGATGTCGGCGATGGGGCTGTTGCACCAACGCGAGTTGCCTCCCGGAACGCAGCGAGCCGGAATGGTGGTGCTGGAAGCGTCAAGCACCGTCACCGAACCGCCGCGTGAAGTCGTCGCCGGCTGGACGTTCCACGCCGATTCGATAGGCCCGCTGTATTCCGAGGTCGTTGACTCGGGCGAGGCTGCCGGATTTCTGGTTTTAAGTCCTGAGAACCCCACCCTGGATTATCGGCGATAGGCGACGAGTACCGCCGGCAGCCTGCGGCGATAAAATTGATAAGAAATCGCTTTTCAGCGGCACGGGCACCCGCCCGCTGAAACCGGTCTGAGGGAGCGCTTTCATGGAGAAGGGATACTCCGCTTCGCGAGCGGAGCCGTAGGCCGTGTCGAGGAAATGGACATACTCCGCGCTCCGACGAGCGCGCGCATCCTTCCACGATATTCGAGGCGATGGATATCGCAGTACGCCGGAGCTGAGAAGTCAGTCCGAACATCTCTTCGCGGGGAAACCCACGGGTCTCCTTGTAAACCACCAACACCAGTTCATCAGCCAGCTCGAACGCTCTCAGTTTCGTGTGATCTCTCATAACCACTTCTTCCTAC
>PWMU01000187.1 GCA_003558065.1 Opitutia bacterium
CCCCGCATGACAGGTATGAATGATCGCACCCCGAGCCAAACCGGCCCTGTCCGTGCGCCGGTTTTCGGTCGCAATACATTTGGCGAATGCTTCCGGATGGCTCTTGATGTAATGACAGTAGGGCGAGTCATGAATCAAAAGACGGCGCGGTACGCGGAGTTTCGGGGATTCGCTAAGGAAAAAATTAAGGTCATAGATACAGATTCGGAGACCGGTCAGGCTGGCTACTTCGCCCAAAAAAGATTCCAGGAGCCTGGATTCGGCTCCCGGTTCCCGGGACGGACCGTTTGGGGTCCCGGGATCCCTTTTAGCAAAATCAGTCATAAAGAATGTCAGTAAATGCCATGGGAGTTGAACAGCAATTGCGCTAGGATTCAAGCCATTACCACCACTGCCGGAACACCGGTAACTGAACAATCCAATAGCAAAAACAATGAAAGCCAGAACAATTCTCGGGATTTTTGCCTTCCTCGCCGGCTCGGGGTTAGTCGCATCCGGCCAGAACCTCCTTCTTCAATGGAACTTCGACGAGGCGGCCGCCGGTTCCGACCCGACGACCGACCACGGCATCGAACCGAAAGTGGACGGCCGCTTCTTTCAGGACGCGACCCGCACCTCGAACACACCGGCGGGGTACTCGACGGGCGCGCTCGATGTCACCGCCGGCCTGAACGCGAATGTCCTTGCCAACCACGGCCATCCCGACGTCGACTCGCTTGACGGAAAGCTGGACAACCTGGAAAGCTTCACCCTGACCACCTGGGTGAACATGCGGGGGGATCCGGCGGCAAACCAGCGTATTCTGCGCGGCGGGAGCAACGCGGGTTTCGGGATTCGAGTGGTGAATCCTCCCGAGGGAAACCTGTCCGCCGGCAACTTTGGCGTGACCATGGATTTGCTTGGAGGCGGGGTGGCTCTTGACGGCTCAATCGACGCTGACGACCGATGGGTGTTTATGGCTTTGACCTTTGATTCCTCGCTCGACTCCGGTCAGGTCAGGCTGTTCACCGGCGATACCCTCTCGTCGATTTCCGAACTGGCGGCGGCGGATACGGGGGTAAGCGATACGGGAGAACTCGACGACAACTTTGCGGCCGGGCGACACCCGGGCGTAAGCAATCGTGGAGTGCCGGCGTTACTCGACGATGTTCGCATCTATTCAGGAGCTGCAGATGAAACGTTTATAGAGGACATTCGTTTGGCCAATATTCCCGAGCCGGGCACCATCGGTCTGCTGTTCGGGGCAGCGGCCGTGACGTTGGCTGTCGTCCGACGCCGGTCCCGACGGTCATTGCCATGAATTCGATAGAGTCCAGATTCACCGAATCTCCGCGGCGGCTCTCGGTGCTCGATCACGCCGACGTGCTGGTTCTCGGGGGCGGATCGGGCGGGGTGGGAGCGGCCATTGCGGCGGCGCGCAACGGTGCCAGGACGATTCTCGTGGAGCGGTTCGGAGCCTTCGGGGGAACCTGGACCAGCGGGCTGTTGAGTTCGATCATGCCGTTTCCCTACGTCAAAGGATTGTTCCAGGAGATCCTCAACGAGGTTGCCGCTTCCGGGGGGTGGCGCCGCAGCGAGACCGAGGATCCCTATGCTCCCGGACCAAACGGCAGTCCCGGCGCCCCCGGTCATGGGGGTATTTACGATGCGGAAGTGATGAAACGTGTGCTTGACCGAATGGTGGTCGAGGCCGGCGTCAAACCCTACTTTTTCCTCCAGGTTGCCGGTGCGTTCCGCGATGGCAATCGCATCGAGGCGATTATCGTCGAGTCAAAGGAAGGCCGGCATGTTCTGACTGCCGACTATTTTATCGATGCCAGTGGAGATGGTGACATAGCCCACCATGCCGGGGTGCCCACGGAATACGGACGGACCGAAGACGGACAGGTACAACCGATGACCTTGATTTTCAAAATGGAAGGTGTTGATGACGCCCGGGCCGAAGCCCATTGTCGCAGCGATCCCCGTCTGGCCGAAACCTGGCAACGAGCGAAGCTCGCGGGCGACGTGACCATTCCCAGGGAAAACGTGCTGCTGAGCCGATCTCCAGTCCCCGGACAATGGGCGTTTAATACTACGCGCATTCACGGCAAAAACGGCACCCGCGTCCGGGAAGTTACCGAAGCCATGATCGAAGGGCGGCGCCAGGCCTTCGAAGTTGCGGCTTTCATGAGAAGTTATGTCGACGGTTTCGAAAAGGCGCGGGTCAGCGAGACGGCCGGTCATATCGGGGTGCGTGAAAGCCGTCGCATTCTCGGCGATTACACCCTGACCTCGGACGACATAATCCACGCCGGTTCTTTTGACGACGCTATCGCACGGGGCAACTGGTATGTCGACATCCACAGCCCGACCGGGCAGGGAACCACGACGGTGGGACCGCCTGACGGAAAATTTTATGAAATCCCGTTTCGCAGCTTGCGCCCACGGGGAGTGGACAACCTGTTGATCGCCTCGCGCTGCATCGACAGCACCCATGAAGCCCATGCCGCGGTCCGTATCACTCCTCAGGTAGTAGCCATCGGCCAGGCCGCTGGGACGGCCGCCGCCCTGTGCCATGGTGCGGCGTTGTGCAATATTCGAGATCTGGATACAGCCCGCCTTCGAGAAACGCTTCGCTCCCAGGGAGCGTATGTTTAGGTTCATGAAGCGAGCGGCCGGGAAGCCGGCTGAAAAGCCGGGCTGAGAAGGTGCTTTCGAAGCCTACTTGATCCAGCTCGGGGTTGCGGCGCGGGTATAGCGGTGATTGTCGAAAGGAAGGCCGCTGTCCGTTCCGATTCTGAGAAAAGTGCTTTCGAGTTCCGGCAGGCTTTCGCACCGGCCGGCCAGGTACTCTTGCAGTCGCTCGGTCGCGGATTCGAGTCGGAGCAGGAGTCCCCCGTAACGGCGTTCGATCCCTTCCAGACCGAAGGGTTTGTAGGTCTCCAGCCACATCCGGCGATGCGTTTTCCAAAGGTTTCGCACCCGTTCCACCATCTCGGGAAAATCGCTCTGCAGGAAGTTTTCCATCCGTTTCCTGTCCCCGGACGCATACGCCCGGCGCAGACTGTCACCCAGGATCGACTTGCGTTCGAGGACCCGTGCCAAAGCCGCGGGAAAAGCAAGACGAGCGGAGTGGCGATTTTTCCCGCCCGCCCGTTCGAGTTCTTCGGCCAGGTCGCGGAAGAACGAGGGAAAGCGATCGGTCTCCACCAAAGGATCGAAGAGCGGAAGGAGAGGATCCTGCCACAGGAGGAGTTTTCCCAAGTTGCTGTGCGCCTCGACACCCTCCCTGTCGCGACCGGCCCGGTCAACGTCGGCGGCGCGAACCCAGGCGTGAAAATCGCTTCCGCACGAACCGTAAAAATGATGGGCCAGTCGTTCTCCGTCGACTTCCCCGCGCCATACGTGCTCGGCGAATCGCTGGACCGCCGGCAGGATGGAAAACGGATCGCATTCCGCCCCGTCGTCACCCCAGGAAGTGAGAAACACTTCCCGGATATTCTTCAACCGAACGCCTTCCATGCAGGCGTCGATCTGCTCAAAAGCAAATGGAAGCGCCGCCCAGAGGCGGTTCCAGCTCCAGGTTCCCGCGGCGACCACCGGATCTTTTCCCATGGCCCGGTGACGGTCGATCCACTCTTGGTAGAAGGCGGAATCCGTGTGATAGTAATCCCAATACACAAAGTCGACGTTTTCCGGTGTTCGAGCGGTGGCATTCGCGGGGGTTTCGGCGTCCCAGTCGTAATAATCGTGCTCCGGCGAACCCAACCTGAAATACATGTCGCTCCAGATCAGGGGCCGCAACCCGCGGTCGCGACACATCCGTTCGACGCGTTGCAGGTGGTCCTGAATAATGTCAAACGGAGGCTTAGCGCCGAATTTCTTCCGGTAATTTCCGTTCCCGATACCGGCGGCTTCATCCATTCCGAGGTGGATTCGCCCCGGGCCGAAGACCTCAATAATCGTATCAAGCATTTTCCCGATCAACCTGTAGGTTCGCTCATCGCCTGCAAGGAGCACCCGTTCGGTGTCGCGGATATCCCAATACGCAGGCCACTGAAGTACCTGCTCGAGGTGGGCCAGGGTCTGGATGCAGGGAATCATTTCAATCCCCAGTGAGGCCGCGCAACGCTTGAGATCCCTCAATTCCTCAACCGTGTAGGCGCCGCGCATATAGCCAAAGAACGGTTCGTTCTCCAATGGGTAGGTATCCTCGGTGTACAGAAGAACCGTGTCGACGCCCATCAAGGCAAACCGGCAGAACAAGCTGCCGGCCGCCTCAGGGGTGAGGACGCCGTTGCGGGAAACATCCAGCATGACGCCCGTAAGATCGAGGCGGGGGCTCTCTTCGCGGCCGCATTGTTCCCCGAATTTCTCACTTCCCCAAAGACAGCCCAGAGCCCGGAATGCGTCAACCGGCCGCCGGTAGACGATCCTGCCCTCCTCACGGCCGGGTTCGAGACGCCAGCCGGGCAGGTCGTCCGCACCGGCCTTCAGGAAGGAAAGTCTGATTCCGCCGTCTGGGTCAAAACGTGCCGGAAACTCGGCTTCGATTCGTTTCAGGCCCTGGAGCAATTCGGCGGGCGCGTCATTCTGGTTGACGCGGATAGTTTTCATTTCTCGACTCCTTCGTGGAAATCGGCGGTTTCAGCCAGTTTCCAGGTTTTGCCCCCGTCGGGAGACGTCAGTACAGCCTGGTGATTCAGGAGACCGGGAGAGTCCTTCCTGTAATGCTCGTGAGTACTGTAGTAGTTATAGGCCAGATACAGCGCCCCTTTTCGATCTATGCTGAGCTTGTGATAATAAACGCTGTAGTCGGGAAGGGGAGGCACCACCAGCAGTTCCGGTTCTTCCCATGGCTCGCCGGGACGTTTGCGCTGGTGGGAGAGTGCGGCATAGAGGTGTCCGTCGTGATAATCGTCGACTCCTTCGCGCCATTGTCGGCTCACCACGTGCAGGGTGTCGTCCGGGCCGCAGACCAGGCCCACGTAGGTCTGCGCACCGCGTTCGGGAGCGTCAGTGCCCACCTGAATGCGACCCGTTGAGAGGATCGGCTCGGGATCCGTCCAGCCGCCGTCGACGGACAAGGGTTCTTTCGAACGGGAATATTGAAACGCGCGTCCGTGCGCGCCGATGACCACGTGCAGGTAACCTTTCGAGTCGACCGTAATCGCCGGGGAATTATGGCTGTCGTTGGCCGGCGGCGCATAACCCAGTAAAAAGGGGTCGCTCAGTTCGTTGCTGTCGTGGTCATAAACCGCTACGTAGGTCGGGACACCGGGCACGTCGGTCTCCGGCGGCACAGCTTCCCCCCAGGCAATGAAGGTCCGGTTGCCGCGGGTCACGAGCGGACTGCCGCCTCCGGAATGGGCGGCCGGATTTAGAGCGTTGCCGGTCAATTTGATCGGATCGCCCGGATCAAAACCTCCGTCGGCAGTCTTCCCGGGAAGATAAAGCAGCAGGTCGTTGAACCAGGCGAAACGGGCCGGGTGGTCCTCGGTGCGCTTGTAAAGCAGGATCGGGGGAGGTCGCTCGTCCTCGTTGTGACCGGTGAACTGTACGATCTCGAAGGTCGCGTCGGCAATGTCTCCGATGGGATAGCCTTGGAACGCCTCGTCACCTTCAGCAGCGTGCAGCAGGACCGCCTGACGGCGAGTGAATCCCGAATCCCCCTTTCGGGCCGCGGAGACGAGGGTGTAGCTGTCGTTGTCACTGTCAAATGCCACCTTGTTCGCCAGCCGGTAGCTGGCAAACCAGGAGTGATCAAAGTCCGGCACTGCCTTGCGAAGCGCCTGGGTAAAGTCGACGTGACGCCATCCATCATCTTCGAGAACCTCGACCCCGGTCGTGTGGTGGCGGTGAGTGCCGCGCTGGCGAATGTGGGGACGATTGTCGCGGTCGAAGTAGGGAACGTTTGGAATATAATCGGGAAAGTAGCCGAATTGCTCGTTTTCATGCCGGTAGGGCTCCTGGACCAGCGGCATTTCCAGGGGCCTGGCCACAGGTGAGGAACCGCCCGAAAGGTAAACCGTCGAAAAGGTGGAGAGGGCCGGGGCGTTTTTATTGGCGACGGTGACGCGGATGGCCAGCTTCTTCCCGGCGGGAAGCTCGCCTTCGAGCAAAAGGGCCAATTCGATTTCGGCCGTTTCTCCGGGCTCCAGCCGAAGCGGCTCTTCCGGCAGACCGCGAACTTCAACTCCGGCAGGGTTGCCGGCGCGTACTGCGAAGGCGGCGGGAACGGTTGTCCCGTTGCGTACCGTGAAGGGAACGGTGAGCTGTTCACGCGCTTCCAGAAAAAGCAGAACTCTATAGGGATACAGCATCCACCTGTGATCATCCGCGTCAAAAAAAGCCTCCCGGTGCGGGGTCCAGTAGGTGACTTCCGGATACTGGCGCTCGGCGGAATCCCGTGGTTCGGTAACTCCCTCGATGCTGATGGAGGCGCGTTGTTGTTCCAGTATCAGCCCCCATGGCCGGGGTCGCCGTTCTCCGGAACCGGGAATCGTCCTGGAAACCTCCGGAGCTTCGTTGAGGTCAAAGGCGGCCCGTTCGGTTTCCCGGTCGTCGCGCAAACGAACCACCTGGTTGCTCCCGATCCCGCGAACCTCAATAGCAAAGTCCTGCTCCGGCGGGCGAAACCACACTTCACCCTCCGGTTCCGGAGCCATAAACGATACCAGGCTTTCGATCATATACAAAGGGGCGTTGGTCTCAATCCCCCAGACAATGTCGTGCCCCGGTTCGTGGCCGGTGCGGGCTTCGAGATCGAGTTTGTAGAGACCGGGTTGATCGATCTCGGCGCGCAGGACCGTGCGCTGGATCGGTCCGGGGCCGCCCCCGCGCCCGGCGTTTCCGTCGTCCGGAATCACAGCCTCGGCCACGAGCTCCCGGTCGGGAGCCAGCAGGCGCGCCACCAAAACGTCCGCCCCGTGAAACCGGTTCAGGTCCTGCTTCTCGATAAGAATTTCCAGCTCACCCGGCTCGGGCTGCAGGTACACGCTGCCCCAGCCGCGAACCGCGAATGAGGTCGTTCGTTCTCCGGAATGGGTTGTTTCTGTTTCGGTCCCGTCCCTTTCTTCATCAGCGTAACAACTCATCAACATCAATCCGGAGGCCGCCAGCGCTGACGCCAGAAGGGCGCCGAATCGGGGGCGCTTCGCAGTGCCGGAGTTCAGGTTTTCGGATAATAAATTCACTAACATGAATTTCTTATTGGATCGTCTTCGTGTCAAATCTCTTGATTGTCTAATCCGCCTGCGGCTGGGTTTTTCCCGCAAGAAGACGCAGGAGGGCAGCTTTGGCGGCGAGATATCGCAGGCCGCGCGCGGTGTAAGCTGCTCCCTCGCTTACGCGGACGAGTGCGTCGAGGCACCGGCCGGCAACCTGCCGTTCCAGTCGCTCGGTCGCTTCCGGCCCTTCGATTCCCATAACACTGACATCGAGTTCCGTTGCCAGCCGGCGGACGAGGTTGACGATGATCTTCTCGGTTGCGCGGCCGTTTTCAATAATCGGGACGAGGCAGCCCCGCCGGCCGCAGTAACAGGGACTGCCGTTTCGAGCAACGGTGCGGTGGAGCAGGGCGCTTACGGTTCCATACCGTCCCAGAAGGATCCTGCCGTTTTGAAGGGAGGCAAGCCTGAGGGTGTTTCCGGAAAAATCCAGATAGGCCAGCCGGTGATCATTCTTCCTGGAAACGGCGAGCCCGGCCACCTTGCAGGAGACCTGGGTCCAGACCATGAACGAAGGAATTTCCCTGAGCACCGGCAGGATCTCGCCGGGCTGGCACGGCTCCCAGTCGGTGACTCCCTGTAGATCGAAGACGATCCCGTACTCGGGAGCAACGCTGCCCGCTGCGCCGAGTCCAGCGAGCAGCGGTTCGAGCTGTTCGTCGCGAGCGCGTTTGAAAAGCGCGGCAACCGCGTGACCAATGGCTCCCAGAACTCCCGACTGGTTCCTTGCTTCGTACGCAACGATTCTCTCGGCACGAACTTCACCGTTCAAAGCCAACAGCTCAGCGGTCAGCGAATTCGATTCCGTGCGCAGGAGAATGGCGCTGCCGCAGTCCGGCGCGATGCGCAGAAACGACACCGGGCGTTTGGAGCCGGCCACGGCAACCGGTTCCGAAAGCAAAAGTCCCCGACTGAGGAGAGCGCGTGTGTAATTGGTGATGGATGCAGGAGAGAACCCGGTGCATTCTCGCAACTGATTCCGGGAAAGAGGCCCCCGGACAAGAAGCTGTTGAAGGATCGGAGCGGCCGCCTCTTCGCGCTGGGAATTGAAATTTGCATCGGGATTTTGCGCCATGGGCGATACTCCATCACCGGAGTACCCGGCATGCAAGTCGCAGTCCGGGTGATCCTCGGATTGCGCAAAGTCGGGTGAAGCGGGGGGGCGGCGTGTTCCTCCTCAAGGCCTTCAGCATTGACAGCCATAGAGTTCAATCAAACGATCGGGCCATGATGAATAACCGGATCTTTGGTGGAGCAGTGATGAGATCGACCAAAACGATTGCACCCGGGATGTCACAGGGGTTATTATTCAGGCTGTTGCTTCTGATGGTTTTCGCGGGATGGGCGACGGTCGAGGCTGGGCGGCATGGTGCAACAAGCGAAGAAGAGGCGGCCATCCGCGAGCTTACGGAACAGCTGTGGGCTTCGTTGGGAGAACATGATCTGGAAGCGTTTCAGGCGATCTGTTCCGAAGACTGGAACCTGTACACGGCTCAGGGAGCGCGCTTTACTGCCGAACGGTTGTTTGAAGTACACGAAGCCAACATCCGCAATTTCGAGTTGGAAGCCGAGGAGTTCGAGGTTCGGATCCACGGCGACCTGGCCTGGGCTACCTACCTGGCCACCATGAAAGGCGAACGCCAGGGCGAACCCTGGGGTGGTGAATTCCTCATGACCCACATTTACGAACGGCGGGGCGACGGGTGGATCAGTAGTCACACCCACGAATCGCGCAAGCCGGATTAGTCCATTTCGCGGTGGTGGCGGCGGGCCGTTCTCAATGAGGATCCTTGCTCTTGCGGTAGTGTTCGAGAGTGATTTCGAGGCCCCGTTCGAGCGCGTATTCGGGACGAAAACCGGCCTGAAAGAGTTTTTGCGGGTCCGCCTGGGAAAAGCGGACATCGCCCGGGCGGGGCGGAGCGAACTCGATTTCCGAGTCGGAATTGGCGGTTGCGATGATTCGCTTTGCGAGATCCCCGATGCTGAGGGTGTCGCCGTAGCCCACGTTGAAGGTTCCCGTGAGGCCGGGAGTCCGGGCGGCAAAATCCAGGGCGCCGACGATATCCTTGACGTAGATGAAATCGCGGGTCTGTCGGCCGTCGCCGAAGATCGTGAGGGTTTCCCCGCGGAGGGCGCGGGTGATGAAAATGGGCACGGCCGCCCCGTAGGCGCTGTTGGGGTCCTGGCGCGGACCGAAGACGTTGAAGAAGCGCAGGCTGGTTGTTTCCAGCTTTCCGGTACGGGCGAAGAGGTCGCAATAGTACTCGCCGTCGAGCTTGGTGATGGCGTAGGGACTTCTCGGGTCGGGCGGAAGATCCTCCGATTTGGGATTGGCGGGATGCTCGCCGTACACCGCCGCGGAGCTGGCAAAACAGAGCTTTTTGACCCCGGCGGCGGCTGATTCCTCCAGAACGTTGATCAGGCCGTGGACGTTGATGTCGACACAGGTGCCGATCTCGCTGAGCGATTCGGGCACACTGACGAGGGCTGCCAGGTGAAAAACGTAATCGACGCCTGCCACAGCCCGTCGGACTGCCTCGCGGTCGATCACGCTACCTTGGTGAAACTCCGCCTTCAATCCGTCCAAATTCCGTTGATAGCCGCTTCGAAGATTGTCCAGCACCCGGACTTCCGCCCGGTCCTGAAAGTGTTCTACGACGTGACTGCCGATAAATCCGGCGCCTCCGGTGACGAGTATTTTCATGGATCTGATTAGGTTCGGATGAGGAGAAATGGGAAGGGGGCGGGGAATCGCGGGGTAAACCCGCTCCTACAGTAAAAGGATGAAAGATCAAAACGGAACCGGGTTGATGCTGATCATTGCGGGAGCGGGTTTATCCCGCGAGCGGTCGTGGTCTCCAACCGCTGATATAAATTACCTTTTTCCCGAAGACGACGAATCGACCGAGTCCACGATTTTGTCAAACGACGACTCCTGGTCTTCGAGCGAGCGAAGCAGAGCGAACTGGGTCCGGCAGCGGTCGAGGTTGTGGTCGTCGCGCGCGGTTTTGAAATAGACGTCGCCGGAAAGGAAGTCGGTGAGGAACCGCAGGCCGTTCTCGAAAGTCAGGAGTTTGCCGGCGGTAACCAGATGCGCCCGCTCGGTTTCGTTGAGGAAGGAGCCGGCGGAAGCAAGGAAGCCGCGGGCGAGGGCCTCGAACATTTCGGGGCGGGCGCGGACCTTTGACGGATCGCGCTCGTCCTCCGCGGCCGGGCTGGTGGCCGTACGGACCATGTCCCCGAAGTCGTACAGGGACAGACCGGGCATCACGGTGTCGAGATCGATGACGCAAACCCCTTCGCCGGTGCTTTCATCCAGCATAACATTATTCAGCTTCGTATCGTTGTGCGTGATACGGGCGGGAATTTTGCCGGCGGCATGCAGGTCGATAAGCGTGTTCGCCAATGGTTCGCGCGAAAAAGCGAACTCGAGCTCCGGGCCGGCCCGGGCGGCGCGGCCGCAGGCATCCGCATCGGCCGCGTCTTTCAAGGTCTTGAAGCGCCTGGGGGTGTTATGGAAATCCGGAATGGTTTCGTGCAGGTCGCCCGCCGGCAGATCCGCGAGCATTGCCTGGAAGATTCCGAAGGCACGGGCGGCTTCCCGGGCCTGCTCGGTGGAGGTGATAACATCGTGGGTGGCCGCCTTTTCGACGAAAAAGTAGGTGCGCCAGTAGTCTCCGGCGTCGTCGACCCAGTAAGGCCGGGCATCTGCGGCGGGGACCAGGTTCAGGGCGCGCCGGCTGACATCGCCCGGCGGTGCGGTTTCGGCAACTTTGCGGGCGGTGTGCCGGCAGACGCGCCGGACGTTTTCCATCAAACGGGCGGGATCTTTGAAAACGTTTGAATTGAGGCGCTGGTGGATGTAGCGAACCCGTGTTCCGGCCTGGTCGTACACCACCGCGAAAGTGTCGTTGATGTGGCCGGTTCCGTAGGGGCCGCCTTCGAGGAATTCGCCCCGAAGGTCGAATTGTCTTCCCGCTTCAATAAGCAGATCGTTTGTCCAGGTTCGCCGGTTCATGTCCAGAGCCTTTCCGGGTACTCGCCGCTTTCGATGAGTTCCCCAATCGTTGACAGGGCGCGTTGCTTATCTTCACGGTAGGTGACTCCGAACCATCGGCCCTCGTTGGGCAGCACTCGAAAGGTGGCCTTCTTTTCGCGGATGGCGCTCTCCACCGGGTCGGCGACGTAGAGCTCGCTTTTTTCCCCGGCGCCTGCCTGAAGAAAGGCTCGGAGGCGGGTTTCAAACTGTTCGAAGAGCGCGGGCTGAAACCCCCAGCAATTCATGGAGACCAGCGTGTCCGGAGCGAGCGGCTCGGGGCCTTCCGGGGGTTCCGCCACGGGTTGCCCATCCCCGGCACGGATGTCGGTCATTTCTCGAATCCCCGCCAAGAACCCGTCGTCAGTCACATCGAGCACCCCGCGCGAGACACCGCCGTATTGGGAAAGCGTGTTTTCCAGTCGGTAGCCGACCAGGGCACAGGGTGTCGGATGGGCGGATTGCGGAGATCCCTGAAAAAAATCGACGAGGGCTCGATACGCCGCCGCTCCGTAAAAGTCGTCGGCGTTGATGACGGCAAAAGGGCCGGCCACCGTATGGCGGGCGGCCCAGATCGCGTGGGCGGTTCCCCACGGCTTGACGCGTCCTTCTGGCGGCCGGAAGTCATCCGGCAGGTCGGTCAGTTCCTGGTAGGCGTAGGCGACTTCGATCCGGTTTTCGAGCAAACGACCGACCTCCTCGTGAAACCGGTCGGCAAAATCCTTGCGGATTACGAACACGACCTTGGCGAAGCCGGCACGACAGGCGTCGAATACGGAGTAGTCGAGGACCGTCTCACCGTTCGGACCAATAGGATCCAGTTGTTTGAGACCGCCGTAGCGGCTTCCCATACCCGCGGCCAGGATTACCAGTGAAGGATTCATGATGAAAGGATCGTAACACAGGAAAAATGTTGCGCAACAGAAAATTTCTGTAATACAGTAACTCGTGATCTCAAGCGTTCAGGTAAAGCCCGGAACCAGGGAACTGGAAACCTGGCTGCGGGCGGAATGGGGGAAAGGCGCCTGGGTGGAGGCGCCGCTGCCGACGACCCGCGAGCTGGGAGCGCGATTCGGGATGTCGCATACGACGGCATTCCGGATTTTGTGCCGGTTGGAGGTGGAGGGACTGTTCTTGAGGAACCGGGCGGGCCGGTTTTTTCATTCCGACGGCAAGGAACGGTTGGCACGCAGAGCGCCGATTGCCTGCCTGTTTCGGCGAATCGAGTCCTGGAGCCTGGTTTACCAAGGGATTATGAACGGGATTGCCCAGGTCTGCGACGAAGCCCGGGCCGCGACTTTGCTCTGGCACGACGTGAAGCTGGTTCGTCACGAGAATCGGGCCTTTCCGCCGGTTTTTGCCGGACCCGACGAGCAGCGGCAAGTAATGGAAACCTTTCTCGACCGGTGCGGGGAATCCGTCGACAGCGTGATCCTGGATCACCTGTGGGACCCGGCCGCTGAAACGATGATTCGCAAACACGGGCTGCCGGTTGTCACCGTGTACCGTTCCTCACCTGGCGCGGCGGGGACGGGGCGGGTCGCCGCCGACTTTCGGGCGGGAGCGACCGCAGCCCTCGCGCATTTGCTGGGACGCGGTTACCAATCGCTTTATTGGGTAACGCCGTTCGAGGGTGATTCGGCGGTGCAGACGATGAAAGCGGCCTTTCTGGAGGGCGCTGAATCGTTGGGGATACGGGATCGCGTTGGAGGCGTTCTCGACGGGAGCACCCCCGGGGCCCGGGAGAACCTGGCGGAAAAAATCGCCCGCGAGCGGCATCGCGTGGGACTTTTCTGTCCCGAAGACAATGTGAGTGTGCTGGTTCGGGACGCGCTCAGGCAACGGGGAATTTCCCTCCCGGGCCAGGCCGGCCTCCTGTCCGGGATGGGCACCGAAACCGCACTGGCCGCGGGTATTTCCTCGGTCCGGTACGACTTTGCGGAAATGGGCCGCGCGGCCGCGCGGCAGCTGACAACCCGGGCGACCGGATCCTGCCGCCTCGCACCGTCTCTTCAGGAGGGAACGACGACTTAGGAATGGATGGAGGCCCGCGGCAGGAGACTCTGAAACGGCGAAAGGCGCGGAATGACGCGGAGACGTTCTTCAACAAAACTCAGCCATCGAATCCGCCGGTGTTTCAGAAAAAAACCCCGCCGGTTGCCGTTGGTCGCTTCGCATCGCTTTTCGCGGCATCTCGCCCCTTTCGCTGTTCCAGCTGATTCGACTTTGAACCTTGAACCGCGAACCTCGAGCCGAGAATCTGAAGCCCGATGGCCACCTACGTAATCGGAGATGTGCACGGGTGCTTCCGGACCCTGCGGGCCTTGTTGGAACGGATCGAATGGAATCCGCACCGCGACCGCTTGATTTTCACAGGAGACCTGGTCAACGGACCGGACTCGCTCGCTGTTCTCCGCTGGGCGCGGGATCACAACGTGGAGACGGTGCTCGGCAATCACGACATTCACTTAATGGCCGTGGTTCACGGGATTCGAGGAATTCGCAAATCCGATTCCCTCGACGACCTGCTGGCCGCCCCCGATCGCGAGGAGTTGGTCGACTGGTTGCGCACCCGCCCGATGTTGATTCGACTCGAAACAGCCGCGGTGGTTCACGCCGGATTGCTCCCGCAGTGGACCCTGGAGAAAGCGCAAGAACTGGCCCGGGAACTGGAGACGGAGCTGGGCGGCGAGCGGGTCCCGGACGTCCTTCCCGGGCTTTTCGGCAACAAGCCGAAGACCTGGTCGGACACACTGGCCGGAGACCAGCGGCTCCGGATTGTCGTCAATGCGATGACCCGCATGCGCGTGGTGAAAGCCGACGGACGGCTCGATATGAAGTTCAAAGGTTCGCCCCGGAAAGTCGTGGACGGGCAGCTGCCCTTGTTTGAAGTCCCTTCGGCTCGTTCGGCCGATGTGGAGCTCTTTTTCGGCCACTGGGCGGCGCTCGGTTATTACGAGGGCAACGGCGTGGTGGGCCTCGATACCGGGTGCGTGTGGGGAAAAGCACTCACCGCCTTCCGCCTTGAGGACCGGGCCGTTTTCCAGGAAAAGTCCGAACGGGCGTGATCACCCCTTTTGCATCTCGGCGAGGCGGAAATCAATCTGCCGTTTGAACCGGTCTACCCGTTCGGTCACCACCTCGACGGTCTGGCCGATCTCGAACTTCTTCTTCGTCCGTTTCCCGGTCAATACCGTGCCGTCGCCGTTGATCAGGTAATGGTCGTCGCTCATCGTCGAAATATGTACCAGCCCGAAGGTCTGTGAAGCGACCAGTTCGACGAACATGCCGTGATTCTTGATATCCGTCACGGCGGCCTTGAAGCGGGTCTTTTCCTTTTTACGGAGTTCCCGCTCGAAGAATTCGAGTTGCTTGACCTTGTTGTGTTCGCGTTCGGCCTCGGTGCTGTTCTGTTCGGTGATGCTGAGGTGTTCGGCAATCCCTTCGAGGTCCGCCTGAGTGTACTTCCGGGTTTGGTGAAGCGGCTTGCGCTTCTGGTGGCGGCTCAGGAAGTTTTCAAAAATCCGGTGAACCACGAAGTCCGCATACCGCCGGATAGGGGAGGTGAAATGGGTGTAGTTCCGCTTGGCCAATCCATAGTGCCCTTTCGGCTCCGCCTGATATTTGGCTTGCTTCAGGCTGCGGAGAAACTGGATGCGATGAGTGTAGCCCTGCGGGTGTTCCTTGATCTTTTGCAACGCCTTGGTGACTTCCTTCTTGTTGGTAAGATCCCCGACGCGGATTCCGTTGGCAGCGAGGTATTCGCGGAACTCGTTGAGCTTGTCTTCCTCGGGCTTGTCGTGAACCCGGTAAATGGCGGGCACGGCATGATATTTCAGAATCTTCGCAATCGCTTCGTTGGCCAGCAGCATGTATTCTTCAATCAACTGGTGGCTCTCGTCGTACTCGATCAACTCGATACGGTCGGCGAACCCTTTCTCGTCAACAAAAATTTTCACCTCGGGCATGTCGAGATCCAGGCTGCCGCCGCGCATGCGCTTTTGCCTGAGGCTGCTCGCAAGATCCCAGAGACTGCGGATGGAGGATTGGAGGCTCTTGAGTTCCTCCTCCGAGAGCGACTTCAGGGAACGGCCGGTCGAACCGGTCTGGTGACCGGGGGGGAGGGGAAGTTTACGGACCTTCTCCAGATCATTCTCTTTCAGGAGCGTGTACGCTTGCCGGTACGTCAGGCGTTTGCGGCTGCGAATGACGCTGTTGGCGAATTCCACATGCTGGATTTTGCTTTTGGAAAGAGTGATGAGAACGCTCTTGGTCAGCCGGTCCTCGTCTTCTTTCAGGCTGCACAGACCATTGGACAGCTTGTGCGGAAGCATTGGCACGACGGTTCCTATCAGGTAAGTCGAGTTGCCCCGGCGCCTGGCTTCGACATCGAGCGCCGTCCCCGGAGAAACATAGGCGGCGACATCGGCAATATGAATACCGACCCTGTAGGTTCCCTGTGACACCTTTTCGATGGATAGGGCGTCGTCGAAATCCTTCGAATCATCGGGGTCGATGGTGAAAGTCGCCATTTGACGCAAATCGAGCCGTCCCTTGAGGTCCTTCTTGCCAACCGAATCGGGCAGGGCGGCAACCTCTTTTTCGAGCTCTTTCGGGAACTCCAGATCCAGATCGAACTTGCGGAAAATGGCCTTCAACTCCGCCGAAGGCTCATGGGTGCGCCCGAGGACTTCCACGAGGTCGCCCTCGGGATTGACGTGTCGCTGCTTCCACTCGATGAGCGTGGCCACCACCTTGTCACCGACCCGGGGCGTCGGCTTCAGAGAAGTCTTCTCGGGGTCGGGAACGATGATGTCGTGGACCAGGCGGGGGTCGTCGGGGATGACGTAATAGAATAACTTGGCCTTCTGGAGGGTACCCGTAATCTTGGTTCGGGCCCTTTCGAGAATCCGGATCACCCGCCCGTAGGTCTCCTTTTTCTCCTGCTTGCCACCACTTTTTGCCTGGGAGCTTCGTCGGCGGCTCGGCGCATCCATCAGGCGTACCAGAACCCGGTCGCGGTGCATGGCAACCCAGGTGTCTTCGGCGCTGATCGTGACAGGCGATTCGTCTTTCCTGCCCAGGTGCGGGTCGCGCACGACAATCGCGCTGCCGCTCTGCCGGAAAATAATGGTACCGCTTACCAGGTTGGCGTCCTGCGGAATGCAGAGACGATTCTTCTTGATCCGCGCGATGTACCCTTTCCTCAAGAGAGTGTCGATCTCCTTATCCAGATCGTTTTCCTCCTTCTTGTTCAATTTGAGCGCCTCGGCGAGTTCGTTTCGACGGGTGGGCACATAGTCTGCCCGACGCATATGCTGGAGGATTTTATCTCTTAAGAGCATGCAACGTGCATAATTTCGTTAATTCAGGAGTTCAAGCCTTCATGTTCTCCGGACCGCAATCGGCCCGCATGGAATCAAAGTCCCGGCCAATCTCCTGACGGAGGTGAAGGGACGACATCCAGGCGCATCAGCAGCGGGGCCCTGGAAAGCGGGATCCTAGGTAGCGATCGGGAACCCGTAAAAGTTTTCGCCGCGCAAGGTTTTTCGTTGGCCACCTTCAGCCGGTACTGTTAATCGGGTGGTTATGAGAATTGTTCATGCCACGGGCGAACTTTTCCCCTATATAAAAACCGGGGGCCTTGCGGATGTTGTGGGCGCCGTTACGAACGCTCTGGCGGGGTACGGTCACGAAGTGGCGGCCTTTCTTCCGGGGTACCGGCCCGTCCTGGAACACCCGGAACTGGCCGGTGCGGAGAAGGTTTTCTCTTTCGGTGTCGATATGGGAAGCGATTTTCTGAAAGGGGAGATCCGCTCCGTTAAGCTCAGCAAGAATCTCACAGTCTACCTGGTCTGTCGCGATGAGTATTTTGACCGCCGATACCCGTACGGTCCCCCTGACCGCGATTACGAGGACAACGCCGAACGGTTCATCTTCTTTTCCAAGGCGGTGGTCGAGGTCCTGGTGCGAACGGGTTTCAAACCGGATATCGTCCACTGCCATGACTGGCAGACGGCCCTGATCCCACTCATGCTGAGAATAGAGGAACGTCGGCGGGCCGTCGCTATCGCCGGAAAGACCGTTTTCACGATTCACAATCTCGCCTTCCAGGGAATCTACCCTCACAAGGTCTTCGAGTTGACCAATCTGCCCGTCGAGCTTTTGAACATCGACGGGTTGGAATTCTACGGCCAGGTGAATCTGCTCAAGGGCGGAATACTTTTTTCAGATCAGCTGACCACGGTAAGCCCCACTTATGCCCGCGAGATTCTCACGCCCGAATTCGGATGCGGGCTTGAGGGACTGCTTTCCATGCGCTCCGACGAACTGGTCAGCGTCCTCAATGGAATCGATCAGGACGTTTGGGATCCACAAACGGATTCGCATCTTCCGGCAAACTACAGCAACTCCGACCTCAAGGGAAAAGAGACCTGCCGGCGTGCGCTCCTGCGGGAATGCGGGTTTGACGAGCGTTTCACGGGACCGGTTTTCGCAATGATTTGCCGCTTCACGGAGCAGAAGGGCATGGGTGTTCTGCTTGAAGCGGGAGATTTCTTCGCCGGCGGAGAATCCCTCCTCATTCTGCTCGGAAGCGGCCAGGAGTACTACGAAAGAAAGTTTACGGAGTTCGCCACGCGAAACTCAAAGTCCGTGTACCTCGGGCTGAAGCACGATGAAGGCATGAGTCATCTGATCGAGGCCGGTAGCGATTTCTTCCTGATGCCTTCCATTTTCGAACCCTGCGGCTTGAACCAGATGTACAGCCAGCGGTATGGAACCGTCCCCGTCGTGAGCCGGGTGGGCGGATTGGCGGATACCGTGATCGATATCGACGAATCTCCGGGAAAGGGTACCGGCATTCATTTCTCCCCGGGTGACTCCGGGGAGTTGCGCAAGGCTATGAAACGGGCCACGGCTCTTTTTGCCGACAAAAAACGGCTGGGGGGGATCCGTCAAAGGGGTATGAAAACGGATTTCGGCTGGAAAACGGCAGCCCGCGCCTACGAAAGCCTTTACAGGGAAATTATTTAGCAACCCCGGAATCTTTACCATTTCGCCTTAGATAGTCAATTAATCGATTGACGGCCCGCGGATTCCGGGTAAAACTTATAGGCATGTTGCTGCAGACGGAAGAGTTGAACCGGCTGAATCGCGATCTGGATAGCCGGAGTGCTGTGGATCGCGTACGCTGGGCTTCGGAACGGTATGGGAAGGGATTGGTCGCAAGTACCAGTTTCGGAATCCAGTCGGCGGTGATGCTCCACCTGATGACGCGGGTCGTTCCTGATATCCCGATTGTATTTGTCGATACGGGCTACCTGTTTCCCGAGACCTACCGGTTTGCCCGGGACCTGGAACAGCGGCTGAATCTGAACCTGAAGAAGTACCATCCCTTGCGGAGCGCGGGCGAGCAAGAGGCGCTTTACGGTCGTCTCTGGGAACAGGGGGCCGAGGGATTGGAGAAGTACAACTTCATCAATAAGGTCGAACCGATGAACCGGGCGCTCACCGAACTGGGTGCGGAAGCCTGGATGGCCGGCCTGCGCCGCTCCCAGGCAAGCACGCGCAAACACCTGAAAGTAATTCAGATACAGAATAGACTAATCAAGATCCACCCCATTATCGACTGGTCGGATCGCGATATCCACCAGTACCTGAAGAAACATGGCCTTCCTTATCACCCGCTGTGGGAAAAAAACTATGTTTCCGTCGGCGACTGGCACTCAAGCGCACCCCTGACCGCGGACACGAAGCCGGAAGAAACCCGTTTCAACGGGATCAAGCGCGAGTGTGGGTTACACGAGTTGTCCGGCAAGATCGATTTCCAGATCTGACCGGGAGGGGGTCCCGGGGTCCATCGAGCCGGGTTGACCCCAAGCCCTGGCCCCCGACCCGCCCGGACCTTCCAGTCATCGCAAAAGCGAACCAACGCCGGGCGCCGTCCTCGTTCCGGTCGGATCGCTGCGGATCGCGGGGTAAACCCGCTCCTGCGGGGGCTGGGGGAAACGGTGTACGTTCGATCCGGGGGTTCGTTTTCGTTGCATTCCGGGATTGGCGGCCCGTTTCGGACGGGCGGTCATTGCTTCAGTCGGCCGGTGAAGGCCCCGTTTCGTCGGCTTTCTGCGATAAGTCGGGCAGATCCACCACCCGGCGTTCGTCCATTGCCCGGTCGGCCGTGTAACAGAGGAGATGGCCGTAGATGGAATCCTCCAGATCGGTGCACGAAATGGAGCGCGGTTCCCCGCGAAGCGTGTGGACGAAGTCCGCCACCAGACGCATGTCTCCGCCGCCGTGACCGCCGAAGGCGCCGTGCATGTCGCCGGAAAGGTTCAGATCGACCTCTTCTTCGGTATATTCCTTTCCCGGCGAGGGATCGATTTTGCGCACCAAAAATTTGCTCTCTTCCAGGCATCCGCGAATCTCTCCGGTGGTTCCGATGATATGAATGGAACGCGAACCCTTCGACGAGCCGCCCACCATGTTGTGAGTGGCGGTGGCACCGTCTGCGAAGTCGATTGCAACCGATTGGTGGTCGACCACGTCATTATCATGGTGATACACGCAGCGCCCGTAGGGGTTGTCTTCCCGCATCAGCTCTTCGACCTTTTGTTCCAGCGTCGGATTCTCAATAGACTGAAGATCGTGCCAGACATAAAACGACCAGCGGTCCGGATGATCGATGTAATGCTTCCGGGCGGAATAAAGGCAATTCGATTCGACCTCCGCCGGACAGTCGACCAGGCAGCGGTTGCCGGCTCCTTCCGGTGCCATTTCGGGGCGAAACTGCATCCGGCTCCCGAAACTGCCGACCGTTTTCGGAACGGTGTCGCCCTTCATCCAGGCGATCAGGTCGAGGTCATGACAGCACTTGCTCAGTAACATGGAGGTGTGGCAACGCTTCGTGCTCCCGTGCTTTCCTCGAACGAAGCTGACCGCCATGTGGTGATAGGAGACATGCTCGGTCGTCTGAATGTTGATTATCTTTCCCACCGCCCCTTCTTCAAGCTTCTTGCGGATGCCTACGTAGAACGGGGCGTAGCGCAACACGTGACAGACCATGACCCTGCGCCGGTGCTTGCGGGTCGCTTCGACAAGCTTCCACATTTCATCCGCATCGGGCGCCAGCGGCTTTTCCAGAAGTATATCGTAGCCCGCGGCTAGCAGCGGAAGGGTGGTGGGCACGTGCTGGTGGTCCATTGTGCCGTTGATTATGGCATCCGCCAACTTCGGATGTTCCGCCAACTCCCGGGCCGAATCAAAGCACTGCTCCGGTTTGAGACCGAACAGGTCGACGGCTTTCCGTCTGGGCACCTCGGCCGGATCGGCCACGCCCACTATCTTGAGTTCCTCCGGGTGTTCCCTGGCGTACGAAGCGTACGTCAATGCACGGTGTCCGGCTCCGACGATAATTGCTGTAATGGGTGAGTTCATCTGCGTATTTCCCTTTCCTGGTGCAAATCAATCGCGCGATTCTCGGCCGCGCTGCGGTGAACCGCCACCGCGATGCGCGTCGCCGCAAGTCCGTCTTCACCGCACGGGTACCGGCCTTCCAGTTCGTCCAGGGACCCCCCTTTCGCCAGGAACTCGAGATTGTCGGCAAAATCGAGAATGCTTTCGATCCCGTACCCGGTGTAACGGTCGCCGCCGGATTTACTCTTCGTTTTCATAATAAAGTGATTGTTGTAGGTGCGCATACCTTCGCCGGTCAGACAGGATTCGGTGCCCCGGTCCTGTGAATCGACCGAGTAACATCCCTCGGTCCCGACAAGCCGCACTCCCTGGTTGACCACCGCTTCGAATCCGTCGGGAAGGATCCAGGCCGTGTCAAAGGTGATGCTGGCTCCGCGACTGAATTCCACTTTACTCTGGATGGCATCGTATGTCTCGATTCCCATACTGGTAAGTTTTTGTTTCCACCCGGTGGCACTTACCCGGATCGCCTCGTCCCGGATCATCCAACGGACCAGATCGTAAAAGTGGATCCCGAGAAACCAGGCGGGAGAAGACTCCGCGGCCCAACCGGGAAACCAGCGACTCGGAACTTCGATACGATCCTCCATATGCACGTAGCCGTACAGGATCTCGCCGAGGTCGCCGGAATGAATTCTTTCCGCCAGGTGCCGATGGTCGGCGTCATAGCGCTTGTGGAAGTCCACCTGCAGCAGACGGCCGTGTTTGTGAGCGGCCGCCTCGATCTCGCGACAGCCTTCTTCGGTCACGTCGAGCGGCTTCTCCACCAGCACGTGCTTGCCCGCTACGAGCGCCGCGAGGGCCACCTCCCGGTGAAGATGATCCGGGGTGGCGATCGACACCGCATCGAGTTCCTCCTCATCCAGCATATCGCGATAATCGGTATAACCCTTCACGCCGAAATACGCTTCCCGCTCCGCCAGTAGCTTCTCGTTGAGGTCCGCCAGCGCGACCAACTCAGCCCGGCCCTCGGCCGCTCTTTGGTTGAATGCGGCCAGGTGATTGAATCCGAAGGTTCCGCCTCCGACAACGCCGATCCTGACAGTCATGGATTTGCTTGCGCGTCTGAGTTAACCTCCTTGAGGACTTCCGCCGAAAGGATCAGGGCTCGCGGCAGATGAAAGGGATCTTTTACCGGCAGAGCGACCGTTTCTTCAAGTGGTTTTCCCTCGCGGCCCAGTCTCTGGGTCCACTCGCCGTGTTCCGGCACGGGATAATGCGAGAAACTGTACTCGTGTACCTTGCGGTACCACTCGAGGCACCACTTTTCACCGGAACATCGATAGGCCAATAGCAGGGCGTAAAGCGCCTCTGTGTGCGGCCACCAGAGTTTGACCTCGGCATGATTCCAGCCGACCTGGTTCCTTCCATCGGCATCGACAGCCAGGAAAAGGCCGCCGTATTCCGCGTCCCAACCGAGCTCGAGGTGCCGGCGAATCAAGGCAACCGCCCTTTGAATCAGTTCCTTATCGCCTCGATCGCGGGCGATGTGAATCTGAAACCACATGTCCTCAATCACATGCCCCGGAACCACCGCCGAGCCTTCCGGGGGCGGGTACTCGGAGCCGTCTTCCGCGATGCGTTCCAGAATCAGGTCGCGGTCGGGTCGATAAAAGCGGCTGAAGATTTCCTCCTGAAGAGCCACGGCTTTCTCGCGATAGCGGTTGTTGTCGAGGCACTCCCCGAGTTCCCATAAAACCTGGGAAAAAATCATCGGCAGCCCCTGGACGCGGGCGCCTTTGGGGATCGGGTAGGGGAAGTGGGGAATCCGGTCGTGCGGTTGTTCCAGGCGTAAAAGCACCGAATCGGCGGTCTTCCGGGCCAACTCCAATGGCTCTTCGTCCCCGCCGGCCAATGCCAGCTCGGTCAGGCCGTAGATCGCGAAACCGTCCGCATAAATGCTTTCATAACCCCGTTCAACCGCGCCCTCACCGGACAGGAGCAGGACCCATCCTTGCTCTCGCTCATCCCATCCGTGATCGGCTGTGAAACGAAAGATCGACCGGGCGATGTCGAGCCATTCCTGCCGGTGCTCGAGGCTGTTGTAAAGCTTGCTGAAAACCCATACGGCCCGCCACTGGCTCCAGAGCCATTTGTCGCGGTTGATCACCGACCCGTCGTCCCGGATGCACGTATTGATCCCGCCGGCCGGATCGATGGCGTGCCTGGTCCAGAAGGGGATGACCGAACCGGCAAGGTGAGAGCGAAGAAAGGTCTCGAGCTCCGGCAGCGACGGTGGAAGGCCGGCAGGAATGGGTTTGCTGGATCGGTTTTCAGTCATGGCTGGTTTTTATTCCTGAAACAAACAGGCCGCCTTGGCAAGAACAGGTCGTTGACGCAGTACAACCTGTCGGGGCGGGCATTGAATTGGCAGGGATGACATCCCTGCCGGTATTATTTCCAGACTATTCGTTGATCCTCCGCTTGAAATCGGTTCCCGGATCAGGCAGTAAGAGGTGGACTGACTGAAACAGCATCCGCGGAGTCCGGAATTTTCGGGACCCGTTTTTTCCTGAATACCAACTACGATGAGCGACCTTAATGTAATGACCTTCAACCTGAGGGGATGTGTGTTTAACGACGGGGACAACGTCTGGAGCAATCGTGCGTTGCTGGCAACGACAGTGGTCCGCGAGTGGGAACCCGATATTCTCGGACTGCAGGAAGCACAGGAGGGAAATCTGGATACATTTTCAGAAGCCCTTTCGGGCTATGAGAGAAAAGACGGGCTTCGTTACAACAACCGGGATCCGTTTGCCTGGAACGCGGTGTACTGGAAGAACGACAGGCTCAAATTGCTACGGAGCGGAGGGTTCTGGCTCAGTCAGACACCCGAGGAGTTCTCCGGAGATTGGGGGACCGACTGTATTCGCAGCGCCCATTGGCTCGAATTCGAGACGATTCCGGGCGCGGAGCGGGTTTTTTATCTGAACACGCATCTCGATCATATCAGCAGCGAAGCCCGAATCGAAGGCGCCCGGTTGATTGCGGGTCGGTTGCGGGAGCTTGCCGGAAAAGAAACCCCGGCCATTATTACCGGTGACTTCAACTGCGGCCCCGACTCACCGGCGTATCTAGTTTTCAAGGAACAGGGATTCAGGGATACTCATCTGGAGGCTGGAAACAGTGAGAATGACGAAGACGCCTCCACCTTTCACGGCTTTACCGGAAAGCCGAGTCACGGGAAGGGGCGTATCGACTGGATCTTGATCCGCGGCGGCCTGAAAACGCGGAACTGCGAGATTATTCACCAGGCGAAGCCGCCGGTATATCCCAGCGACCATTTCCCGGTTGCGGCCAAACTACGGGTGGAAGGCTGACCGGATCTGCCGCAGGGAATTCGGCTCAGACCTCGTACTGCTTCCCGGGGACGGGGTCGACGACACGGATTTTTGGGGCAACCTTATTAAAAGTTTCGCTGAACCAGTCGCGTGCGGGAGGATCGCCATGGGTGAGGACGACCGTTTTCGGTTCGGCGGCAACGGTAAAGTCGATCAGTTCGTCCCGGTCGGCGTGACCGCTGAGTTCGAAGCGTTCGATACGGGCCTTCATGGGCGAAGTGTAATCGAGAGCCTCGAACTCGAATTCGCTGGCGTCCGGATCTTCGAGCATCTTTCCGCCGGGGGTGTCGGGATCGCAATAGCCGACGTAACAGATCGAATTCCGTTCGTGGCCCAGCAGGCATGAGGCCACCTGGTAAGAGGGCGTGTTTTCGACCAGCATCCCGCTGCTGACCACGTAAATGGCGTTTTGGTTGAGGTCGCGGCCGGGTTTCAATTTGCGCGGAAGGGGCTTGACCTTGAGCTCCTGAAGGACCTTTCGGCGAAACTTGACGAGATTGGTCCGCTTTGAAATCTGATCGAAATAATCCGCCAGATCCAAACCCAGGCCGGAGCAGAAAACAGGAGATTCCGCGAGGTCTCCGTCCTTTCGGGCGTCGCGCAGGATGGTGAGGATTTCCTGCATGCGTCCCAGTGCAAAAACCGGAATCAGACAGGAACCGCCGCCCTGCAGGGTGTCATTGATCGTTTCGAGGAGGCGCTTCACCTCGCTTTCCCGCGTTTTCTCCGGCGTCCGCTCTGTGGCTCCCCGGGTGGTTTCCAGCACGATCGTATCAAAATGATGCGGGGGAAAGTGGGCGCCCTGCAGAATGCGTTGGGGGTCAAAGAGGACGTCGCCGGAAAAAAAGATTCGCTGTTGCTGGTGGGCGATCCGGACTCCCGCGGCGCCCGCGACGTGGCCCGACGAGAAAATAGTGATTTCAAGTGTTTCCCCGTCCTTTTCGAGCTTTTCCGGACGGTCGAAGCGGAGGGCGCGAAACTGCCGGCCGACACCGTCGATTTCCTCGTGTGTGAAGAGCGGGTATTCCTCGATTCCCAGGTCGCTGCGCTGGCGCTTCATCACGTTGCAGGAATTGTGTAGCATGCGTTCGGCCAGCGCCTGGCTGGGCAAGCTCATCAGGACCTCGGTCTCGGGGCGGTTCTTGAGTACCACGGGCAGTGACCCCAGGTGATCCAGGTGGCAATGGCTCAGCACCACGAAATCGAGTTTTGCGTCTTTGATCGCGGCAAAGTCCGGAACGGCGTCATAGCCGACCTGCTTGGGATGAAGCCCGGCATCGACAAGAAACTTGAACGCGCCCAACTCGCAATAGAGGGAATTGGCGCCGACGCCGCCGTCCCGGTTAAGATCCGTTAATTTCATCACTTATCTTCAACCCCCGGCCGTGATCCGGACGATCTCGAGCCGGTCGCCGTCCTCAAGAAAGGTTTCGCCGGTTTCGGACGGCGCCAGGGCCTCGAGGTTTTTCTCGACGACAACCCTGCCGGGTTCGAAGTCGATCTCCTTCAGGAAGTCCGCCACGGACTTGCCGGCTGGAAGACTGAACGGTTTCCCGTTGGCGGTGATGTGAATCGTGTTGGCGGTTTTCATTTTGAAACGGTGGGTTCCGCAGCCGGGGAAACGAGGGATTGATCGAAATCTTTCCAGACCGGTTCGTAGCCCCGGGCGCGAATGGCGGCGGCGAATTCAGCCGGCGAGCGCTCATCAGAGATCTCGAACTGTTCGCCCTCCTGTTCGCGGGTCTGTTTCCACTCGTTCTGGTTGTAACTGCTGTAGCCTCCCGGCTCGGTACTCGAGCCGGCAGACATGGTGGTGATCCCGAGATTGATCAGGCCGTCCCGCAGGTAGGGAGGTTCCCGGGTCGAAAGAACGATTCCCGCGTGGGGCAGGAGCATACGAAGGGCGCAGACAGCCTGGACAAACTCGCGATCACTCATAACGTACCTGGGTTGAAACTCACCGGGCGCCGGGCGGAGACGCGGCAGGCTGACGGTGATTTGCGCGTGCCAGCAGTTGCGGGTGAGGTGCAGGGCGTGCGCGGCCAGCGCGATGACCTCCCATCGCCAGTCGTACAACCCAAGGAGCGCGCCGATGCCGAGCCGCCGGAAACGCGCGCCATAGGCCCGCTCCGGCGTTTCCATCCGCCAGTGAAAGCGATTCTTGGGACCGGCGGTGTGCATTTCCTTGTAGGTCTCCTCGTGGTAGGTCTCCTGATACACCACCAGGCCTTCGCAGCCGGCCTCGACCAGCGGAACATAGCCCTCCGTGTTCAGGGGACCGAGCTCCAGGGCGACGCTCGGCATCACTGGGAGAATGCGGCGGATCACCTCCTCGACGTATCCATTCGAAACGTACTTGGGATGTTCGCCGGCGACCAGGAGGATCGACCGGAAGCCCTGACCGGCGAGCGCTTCGCTTTCGGTGACCGCCTGATCGACGGGCAGCGTGATCCGGGGGATATCGACATGACGTGAAAACCCGCAGTACTTGCAGATATTGACACACTCGTTGGACAGGTAGAGCGGGGCAAAAAGACGGATGGTTTTTCCGAAATGTTTCCGAGTAATTCGCTGGGAATGCCTCGAAAGCGTCTCCAGATGCCGGGTGGCCGCCGGGGACACCAGGGGCGCGAACTCGGCCAGGTTCCGGGCGTATCCGCGCTGCAGGACCGGGAGGAGAGTCTTCTCCGTCGTATCCAGTGATTGCCGGTGCAGCGCATCGAGCGGCAGTGTGGGAAATATTTCGCTAAAACTGGCCATAACCTCAACCCAATGAAACCCGCGCCCGGGCCGGTGTCAAACAGGGGTTGCCGTAACTCAATCGAGAAACGCGGTCAGCGGGCTGGTCGCCTGCGCGGTGCGGTTCACCGGACTCTGTCCGAGTTCGAACGCGCAGCGACCCGCCCGGACGGCGGAGGCAAAGGCCCGGCTCATTGCGGGAGGGTCGGAGGCTACGGCGATCGCGGTATTGACGAGGACGGCGTCGGCGCCCATCTCCATGGCCTCGGCCGCCTGCGAAGGAAGTCCGAGACCGGCGTCGACCACCACGGGGACCCGGGCCTGTTCGATGATGATTTCGATCTGGGCGCGCGTCTCGATCCCGCGATTGCTCCCGATCGGGGAGCCGAGGGGCATGACGGTGGCGACTCCGACGTCCTGCAATCGCTGGGCGAGAACCGGGTCGGCATTGATGTAGGGAAGGACCGTGAATCCCTCCCTGACCAGTTGTTCCGCGGCCTTGAGTGTTTCGACCGGGTCCGGGAGCAGATAATTCGGGTCAGGATGGATCTCCAGTTTCACCCACTCGGGAAGCCCGGCAGCCCGGGCGAGGCGGGCGATACGGACGGCCTCCTCGGCATTCATGGCCCCGGCGGTGTTCGGCATGACCAGGTAGCGGTCCGATTCCAGGAAGTCCAGGATATTGGCAAACGGGTCGTTTTCCCCGGTGAGATTGGCGCGTTTGAGCGCGACTGTGACCAATTCCGTGCCGGAAGCGGCGAGGGTGTCCCTCATCACTTGGTTGCTGGAGAACTTGCCTGTGCCCACCAGCAAGCGGGATTGAAAAGTACGACCGGCAATGGTCAACGGCTGGATCGAAGGATTATCCGACATAACGGGCCAGTATAATCACTAATCCCCGGCGGGCTCCAATGTTTTTTTCGTTTCGGCCGAACTGCGCCGTTATTGGGTCGCGGACGGGGCGTCGAAAAAGTCCACACCCCCGGATTCGAGCGAATATTCGGCTCCCACGACGAGAAGCTTCTCATTCCGGATCATTTGCTCGAGAATCGCTGATCCGTGGCGCAAATGATCGGCGGAGGCCCTAATATTGGCCCGGACCGCGTGCTGCATCAGGGCGGCCGGGTCCTCGCGCAGGTTCGATTCCAGCAGGGTTTCCACGGCGGGACGGATCCGGGTCACGATGGATCTCAAGTTCGGCGACCGCCCTTCGCTGGGTCGTTGCAGCTCGTCGAGCGTGGCCTGGACCGCCCCGCATTTTGAGTGTCCCATGACCACCACCAGGCGCGTGCCGAATTGCTCGACCGCAAACTCGACACTGCCGACCTGGGAGGGGGCGACGATATTGCCGGCCACACGGATCACGAACAGATCGCCCAGACCCTGGTCGAAGATCAGCTCAGCCGGCGCCCGGGAATCGGAACGTCCGAGAATGACGGCAAAGGGCTCCTGGCCGACCACCAGTTGCTTCCGGCGGGTTTGACTGGTAATGCCGCTTCGCTCCAAACCCTCCGTCGAGAATCGACGGTTCCCTTCCCGAAGACGCTCGAGAGCTTCAAGTCCTGTCATCATTGTTCGTTCCTTGTTTCTGAGGCGACACTCAATCCTAATGTTCCAGGATCAGGGTCAATCCGAATAGAACAGCCCGACCGCTTCCTGGTTGTAGTCGGTGTAGGTCCGGTAGTCGCCGCGGAGCCAGACAACCGCCCAGACGTCTTCGCCCGCGGCGACCATGGGTCGCAGGTTGTCCTGAGGGGAGTTTTTCGTGACCGGGGTCCACTGCCAGGTTTGGCCGCGGTCGGAAGTGACGCCTTTGAAGATTTCGTAGCGCTGTTCGCCGTTCACCCGGATGGGTTCTCCGGTCGCCGGATCGACGTCGGCGGAGATGAAGACGATGTCGGGGTTTTTCGGGTGCAGCGCGATCAGCCCCGTATAATGGTCTTCCCGCGGGTAGAGGCGGGTTCCCGCGTAGGCAATTTCATAATCGCTCCAACTCTCGCCGTCCCAGCGGGCGTAGCGGTACCTGTGGTCCATGCCGCCTTCGCCGGGAGCGATCCGGTCCTTGGTCACCGAATAAGCGATGTAGGGATGGCCGCGGCTGTCCAGCTCGATGTCGCTCGTCCAGGCAACATTGTCCTCATCCCCGTGAAAGACTTTTGAGAAAGCCTCCGCCTGCGGCGCCTCCTCCCTGAAAATGTCCTCATCCACAACGCTGCCGTCGCTCCGGCGGGCTTTCCCTCCCCGGATGAAGCCGTGGTAAATGCTGTTGGCGAAGTTTCGCGGGTGGTGTTCGGTGGTGATGAAATGGATCTCGTCTTTTCCGTTTCCCGTGTAGCGCGGGTAGGGCCGCTGACCGCTCCCGCCACCGTCGATCAGACGGCCCCCGTAGCGCCAACCGGCGGCGGCGTCGTCCGAAACGATAAAATTCGGGTCCCATTCCCGCGTCCGCGTAAAGTTGTAGATACGCCCGTTTTCGCCCTCTTCGGAAAGCCTGTAGAGATTAGAGTAGGTGGTCCGGGCCCCGTTGTCGAATTGCTGTTCCGGCTCCCAATCGGAAAAGTTTCCGGGTTCCCGCGTGATGCGCCAGCGGGTGTAGGGGCCGTTGTGCTGGGAATAAACCGCAAGGATCCGTCCGTCCGGCAGGATCATCAGCCCGGGAACGGCGTGATCGTTCGCCTGCAGGCGTTCGTGCAGGACAACCACCTCCGTTTTCCCGCTGTCGATCTCGTAGCGGGTCACGGTGATGTCGCCCTCCGAACCGACCCCGGCCAGCAAAAGGTGTCCGCGGTCGATCAGAACCCGTTCGTCCTGAAACCAGCACCAGCCGGTGTCCGGGTTCAAAAGGATCGGTTGATCAGCGTCAGTCTCGTTTTTCATATATCCGGTGAGTGGCGTTGCGAAAGCCGCGGAAAGCGAAAGTACCGCCAGGGCTTTTCGGAGTCTGGCTTTCAGTGAGTGTGGTGGCGGGTTGGTCATCGTTGCTGCCCTCAAATGATCGATTGGTGGGATTCGGGTTTCCTGTGAGAAAAAGGAAACCAAGTGCCTGCCGGAGGCAATGGAAATATGCAGCCGGGAGATTCCGGATTGAGTTCGGCACGGGAAGGCTGTTATGAAAGAGAAATGAAGCTGACCTTTCTGGGAACGTGTTCCGGCACCGAGCCGGTGCCGGGAAGGCATCATTCGTCGATTGCGCTGGAGCACAACGGGGGCGTCTACTGGATTGACGCCGGCGAGAGTTGCGGCTACACGGCCCATCTTGCGGGGATCAACCTGTTGGCGACGCGCGCGATCTTTATCACGCACGGTCATCTAGATCATATCGGCGGACTGCCGCACCTTGTCTGGGCCATCCACAAGCTGGACGGCCTGTATGGGCAGGTGGAAGGCAGTGAGCGTCCGGAGCTGTCCATTCCCGTGCGCGTTCCCGACCTCTCGATCTGGGAGGGAGTCAGCAAACTCCTGGGGGCCGGTTTGCCGGGTCACAGGCGCTTCCATTTCGCGGCAGGCGAATACGGGGACGGATCCGTATACGAGGAAGACGGCCTTTCCGTGCGGGCGCGGCACAACCGTCACCTCGGGGACCCGTCGCCCGGGGAACCGTGGCGCTCCTTCTCTTTCCGGGTTGAGGGCGGCGGAAAGGCGATCGTTTTTTCCGGTGACTTGGGCCACGTAAGCGAAATCAAACCGCTGTTACGGGAACCCGGCGGCACGGATCTGTTCCTTATGGAAACGGGACACCACAAGGTGGAGGAAGTGGCGACCTGGGTGACGGAAAACGAGGTGAAGCTCGGTAAGCTCGGATTCACCCACCATGGGCGGGCGATCCTTGCCGATGCCGGGGGCGAACTCAGGAAGGCCCGGGCAATCCTGGGCGACCGGGTTTTCATCGCGGAGGACGGAATGACCCTGGAAGTCTAACAGCGGGATTCCGATTCGCGCTTGAAGTCTTCCGTGCCGCTGCTCCGGTCCCTCCGCTACCACTCCAATCAGTCCCTCGAATCGAAAAGCTTCAACCGGATAAAAGGGGCTTCCGCGGAGGGGAAAACACCTCTCCGGAGGGAACCGGCCCCACGCGCCCGCCGCCTGAACCCGCGCTGCCGGCCGGGGACGGGCTCACCTTCACTCCGCCGGACCACTCCGGAAGGTCCTAATGAAGACGGCAGGGAAACCCCGATTCAGGGTGCAGCCAAAGGAGATGAAAGGCGATTGATGAAAATGTTTAAGATATTGCTTATTAATTGTTTAACCGATAAGGAATCTTTGGCGGGCGGCACGCCGTTGCAAACAGTACGCATTAATAAATGAAATCGCTCCGCCTAATGGGTTGCATTTTCCCCGCTTTCCCTGTAAACGTAGGGAAGAAAAATCGAGGTAACTGTCTCTTAGGGTAAATAAAGGAACCGAAAGGGACGAATCGGGTCAAAGCCCAAAGCTGTTTTTTTATGACATCTAAAGCCGAAGAAGTAGCAGCCGACAAACTTCTGGTGGCACGCTTCAAAAAAGGAGACCAGGCCGCCTTTGACGAAATGGTACTTCGCTACTGGGACCGGATCTTCGTGATGGTCAAGCAATTGCTCGGCAACTCGGAAGATGCCGAGGAAGTGACCCAGGACGCCTTTGTGCGTGCTCACCGGGGGCTGGAGAATTTCCGCGGGGATTCCGCCTTTTCCACCTGGCTCTACCAGATCGCAACCAATCTGGCCCGTAATAAGTACTGGTACTGGTGGCGCCGGAAGCGGGACAAAAGCATTTCCTTTGACCAGCCGCTCACAGGCGAGAGCGACATTACGCTGGCCGATGTATTTCCGGCCGAGGTGCAGACGCCCAAGGAAGAGACCATTACCCGGGAATTCGTGGACCGCATCGGCGAATGTATGCAAATGCTTAATACGCGTCACCGGGAAGTGCTTGTTTTGCGGAATGTCCAGAACCTTTCCTATGAGGAGATCGCGGCGATACTGAATATCAGTGTCGGTACGGTGAAAAGCCGGATCGCGCGTGCACGGAGCGGACTCAGAGAAAAGATGGGCAGAGAATTTGTATGATGAGTAATAAAGAGTTTCTTGAGCTACTAAACCTGTATATTGACGGAGAAATTTCTCCCGAAGACCGCGAACGTGTTGAGCGGGAAATCGCCACGAACGAAAGTCGGCGAGCGGTCTACAACGAATACCTTCGATTACAGGACGCCACCGAGAAACTCTTTAAGCATTTTCACAGCAGTCTGACCGATTCGGTCGACCTGAAGAAGTACTACATCCTCTCCCGAAGTTCCGATCAGCGTTACGTGCTGGGTTCGCTCTACAGTGTGGCGGCTGTGTTCGTGGCCTGTTTGAGTATCTTTGCAGCCACCCGTATCCTCTCGGATGCCCCGGGAATGGAACGGGCGGAAGGGGAGGAAAGCACCGAGGCGCGGACGGCAAACGAGGTGGAACTCGTCCGGAACCCGGGGTCAACCCGGGAAGCGCGGTACTTCTGGCGCGTTTCCGGACCGAGCGATCTTCCTCCAAGCAGTCATTTTCAGTCGGTGTTCTCGGGTGATGCCGAGTTGTCGGCGGCTTTCACCTTCCACGAAGAAAGGGGAGGCTTCGACGCAGGCGGAATGCGGGTCTACCAGAGCGGCAATTCATTTGAATCGCCACCGTCGGATCAGGCGGCCTTCCAGTTTCAACGCTGAAGCTGCCGGGAGAGGCGAAGTTCCCCCGGAAAGCGCGCTCAGTTAAATGCTTTTCTGATCAGTTCCTCGGTGGAGGCATCGGTGCCCAGTGCCTCGGAAGCCCGGCGCAGCGCCTTGCCGGCATCCGCGGGTTTGTACCCGAGAGAAATCAGAGCCATCATTGCGTCGTGATAGGAGGCCGGACCGGGACCTTCATTTGCCGGTCCATCGGCTGAGCCTGAAGTCCCCCGGGCCACGGGAGCCGCTGCCCCCGCACCCACCTTGTCCCGCAGTTCAATTACGAGGCGTTCGGCGGTCTTTTTGCCGATGCCGGGGCATTTGGCCAGTAACGTGACATCTCCGGCGGCTATGGCGCTGCGGATGGACTGCAGCGACAGTTTGCTCATGATCGACAGCGCGACCCGGGGACCGACGCCGGAAACCTTCTCGACCAGCAGGCGGAAAAAGTCCCGGTCTTCCGCCGCCCAGAACCCGTAGAGTGCCTGCGAGTCTTCGCGGTAGGCCGCGTAGGTGTGGAGCTTGACCGTCTGGCCCACCCGTGGCAGCTTCTCGGCCGTGGTGACGGGGATGTGCACCTCGTAACCGAGGCCGTGGCATTCAATCACGGCCATAAGAGGCGTGGCGGCAACGAGTCGTCCTTCCAGTGACACAATCATCGCTGATGCCTGAGCTTCAGGACGTCCCGCATGTCGTAGAGTCCCGGGGGTTGATCGATGACCCATTGGGCGGCCCGGATCGCGCCCAGTGCGAAGACGGAACGGTCGGAGGCCCGATGGGTCAATTCCAGGCGCTCGCCGTCCCCGGCGAAGAAAACGGTGTGGTCGCCGATAACATCACCCCCGCGCAGCGCATGGACGCCGATTTCCTGGCCGGGACGTTCACCGGTCAAGCCGTGGCGTCCGTGGCGCACGTGTTCTTCGGAAAGATCAAGGGCTTCGCGCAACACGTGGACGAGTCCCTCGGCCGTTCCGCTTGGAGCGTCCTTCTTGTGCCGGTGGTGCATTTCGAGAACCTCGGGGTTGTAGCCGGGGCCGAGGATCCGGGCGGCGTGATCCGTCAGGTAATACAAAAGATTCACGCCGATCGAGTAGTTGCCGGCCCAGACGGCCGGAATGGGGGCGAGGGTTTCGCGAATGGCCTCTTTTTCATGCGTCGTGTGTCCGGTTGTGCCAATGACAAGAGGCTTGCCGGCCGCGGCCGCCGCGCGGGCTAGGGGCAGGGTGGCATCGTGGAAACTGAAATCGATGGCCACGTCGCACTGATCGATCCCGGGCTTCAGCTTGTCGCCGACGTCGAGGGCGGCCGTCACCTGGTGGCCGCTGGCCTCCGCGGCGCGCTGGATGGCCTGTCCCATGCGCCCCCTGGCGCCATTGAGAAGGATTTTCAAAGTCATTTACCGTCTTTCTCCAAAGCTTCCAGCGTTTTCCAGAGGACCTCACGATGCCGGTCCTCAAGCGGAGTCAGCGGCAGGCGGACCTCTTCCGAAGAAATGACGCCAGCCCGCATCAGGGCGGCTTTGACCGGCACGGGATTGCTCTCGATAAACAGATTCATGAACAGCGGGGTGTAGCGTTGGTGAATCGCGCGGGCCGTCGCATAGTCATTGTCCAAAGCCGCTTTCGCCATAACTGCGAGGTCGGCCACCACGAGGTTTGAGGCCACACTGATGGCTCCCCTGGCCCCCAGAGACATGAAGGGGAGGGTGAGGGCGTCGTCGCCGCTCAATATGACCAGGTCGTCCCCCAGCGAATCCCTGAGCCGGTCCACGCGGCCGCAGGCCCCTCCGGCCTCCTTGATATGGTTGACATGCGGGTAGCGTTTCCGCAGGCGGACAACCGTTTCCACGCCGATCTCGACGCCGCACCGCGACGGAATGGAATACAGGACGATCGGTTTGTCGGTCGATTCGGCGATCTCACAGAAATGCCGGTAGATGCCTTCCTGTGTCGGTCTATTGTAATAGGGGGCCACGTGAAGAAACCCGTCCACGTTCGTTTCTCCGGCCAGTGCGGTGAGGTGGAGAGCCTCCGAGGTTGAATTCGAACCGGCGCCGGCTATGACAGGGACTCGTCCCCGGGCTGTTTCCACAACACAGCGGATCACTTCGATCTGCTCGTCGAAACTCAGGGTCGAAGATTCCCCGGTTGTCCCGACCACGGCGAGGCCGTTGATGCCGTTGCTGATCTGAAATTCGGTGAACCTTGCAAGGTCCTCCAGGGCGGGCTTGCCGTTGGCGAAAGGGGTGATCATCGCGGTAATCATCCCCGTAAATTGTGTTGAGTTCATAAAATGAATTTCTTAGCTTGAAATACTTGAATAGATAGGAATTGCTATTAGCTGAGAAGACGGGCTTAGTAAATACCGTCACTGAATTACTTTTTTTTTAGAGCATTAAAACACCCGTATGGGCAATCAAATCTTTAACGATCTCCTCAGGCTTGCCGCGGACAACGGGGCGAGCGACGTTCACGTGAAGTCCGGAAAACCGGCACTGCTGCGCATAGAAGGCAAGCTGCAGGAGGTGGAAATGGACCGGATCACCGAAGATCAGGCGCTTGATTTTCTCGACACGATTCTGGCCGAATCGTTCAAGGCGCGCTGGGAGGAGGAAGGGCAGATTGATTTCGGTCACACGGTCGAAGGGATCGGCCGGTTCCGCGTGGCCGCTTTCCGGCAGCGCGGGACAGTGACGATCGTTTTCCGGTACGTTAAGAATGAGATTCCCACGTTTGAGTCGCTCAACCTGGAAGCCCCGGTACTGACCAGGCTCTGCAAGGCCCGCGACGGCATCATCATTGTCAGCGGCGCCACCGGATCCGGAAAAAGTTCCACCCTGGCGGCGATGCTGAACTGGATGAACGGGCATGTGCAGAAGCACATCATTACCCTCGAGGATCCGATGGAGTACAATTTCCCCGACAAGGAGTGCGTCTTCAACCAGCGTGAGATCGGGATCGACGCGGTGTCGTATTCGCTCGGGCTGATGTCCTCGCTCAGACAGGACCCCGATGCGATTCTCATCGGGGAAATGCGCGACAAGAACACCTTTGAAACCGCCCTGGCCGCGGCGGAGACCGGGCACCTCGTCATGACGACGCTGCACTCGATCAATGTTCACCAGGCGGTGATTCGGCTGTTTGAATTCTTCCCCCCCGATCAACAGGAGCAGATGCGCCGCCAGGTTGCCTCGTCGATCCGCGCGATCATCTGTCAGCGCCTGGTGCCGGCCCTGGAAGGCGGCGGCCGCATCCCGGCAGTGGAGATTCTTGTCGGTGATTCCGTTTCGCGAAATGTTATTCAGGAAGGGAATTTTGAAAAATTGAACTCCATCATGGATGGGGGCGGAGAATCCGGTTCGCACTCGTTCAACAAGGACCTATTCCGGCTGATCAAAGCGGGCAAGATCAGCAAGTCCGACGGCCTGGCTTTTTCGCCGAATCCGAAAGCCCTCGAAATGAACCTCAAGGGGATTTTCCAGAGCGAAGGAGGCATCATCGGGTGAAGCTTGGGAATATTAGAAATTTCTGCATTATTGCCCACGTCGACCACGGAAAGACCACGCTTTCGGACCGTTTGCTGGAGCAGACCCGCACCGTCGATCAACGGTTGATGAAGGAGCAGCTTCTGGATTCGATGGACCTCGAGCGGGAGCGCGGCATCACGATCAAGAGCCACCCGGTTTCGATGATCTACCGCGCTAAGAGCGGCGAGGACTACCGGTTCAACCTGATCGATACGCCCGGACACGTCGATTTCTCTTACGAGGTCTCGCGCAGTCTTGCCGCCTGCGAAGGGGCTTTGTTGCTGATCGACGCCGCCCAGGGGATCGAAGCCCAGACAGTGGCCAACGCTCATCTTGCGTTCTCCCAGGGCCTTGCCGTTATTCCGGTGATCAATAAAATCGACCTGCCGAGCGCGGATCTCGATACGGTCACGCGACAACTGGAGGATATTCTCGCCATCCCAACGGAGGAAGCGATATTGGCCAGCGGCAAGACGGGAGCCGGCGTGGAGGAGATTCTCGAAGCGGTTGTCGACCGGGTCCCGCCGCCCCGGTGGGCGGATTATGAACAATCCCGGTCCCTGATCTTTGACAGCATCTACGACACCTACCAGGGGGTGATTTGTTATGTCCGCGTCTTTTCGGGGTCCATCAAAGCGGGGACCCAGATGCTGCTCATGAGCGACGAGATTCGCACCGAGATCAAGGAGGTGGGGATTTTTTCACCACACCGGGTAAAAGCCGACGAGATTCAGGCCGGGAATGTCGGTTACATCGTGACCAGCATCAAATCGGTGGCCGAGATCAAGCTGGGCGACACCATCACGGATTCGGTCAAGCCCGCCAAGGACATGCTTCCCGGTTACAAGGAAGTCCGGCCGATGGTTTTCAGCGGTATCTACCCCCTGGACAGCGGCGACTACGAGAAACTGAAGGCCAGTCTCGGCAGGCTCCGCCTCAACGATGCCGCCTTTGTGTACCAGCCGGAAAGCTCCCTGGCGCTGGGTTTCGGTTTTCGGTGCGGGTTCCTGGGCCTCCTGCATATGGAAATCATTCAGGAACGGGTCCGGCGCGAATACGGGATCGACATCATTCTGACCTATCCGAGTGTGGTGTACGAAGTGATAACCAGCGACGGCCAGAAACGGGAAGTGGACAATCCGGTCAATCTTCCCGACCCGTCCTTTATCGAGGAAATCCGGGAGCCGACCATCCGGGCCACCATTCTCACGCCGACCGACGGCGTGGGAGAAGTTCTCGCCCTGATCATGGAGAAACGGGGGATATGCGAGAAGACCGAGACCCTTGACGAGAGCCGTCTCATGCTGACTTGCGTCCTTCCTCTCAACGAAATCCTCGTCGACTTTTACGACCGCCTCAAAAGCATCACTCACGGTTACGGCTCACTCGACTACGAGATCGCCGATTACCGCGCCGGCAACCTGATCAAACTGGACATTCTGGTCAACGGGGATCCCGTCGACGCGTTTTCAAGCATCGTGCACCGGGATAAGGCGGAAACCAAGGGAAGAGCGCTTTGCGAAAAACTTGCCGAGATCATTCCTCCCCAGATGTTCAAGATTCCCATCCAGGCGGCGATCGGCGGTCACGTCATTGCCCGGGAAACAGTCCGCGCGCTCCGCAAGGACGTTACTGCCAAATGCTACGGCGGCGACATTACCCGGAAACGCAAACTGCTGGAAAAGCAGAAGGAAGGCAAGAAGCGGATGAAGCAGGTTGGAAGCGTATCCATTCCTCAAGACGCTTTTATCCAGGTGCTCAAGAGCAAGTAAGTAATCCCGTCGACCTGAATACGTGTTTCCATTTTTCAAAAACAAGCAAGACAAGAAACTGCGCCGGGACGCGGAAAACTGGCTGCGTCTCGCCGAAAAAGTCTATCATTACCGGCGGGATCTCCTTTCCGGGCACGAGCTCAATACGCTTAACCAGGCAACAGTGGAACTGCGTGAGACGCTGAAACAGGAAAAGGGGGACAACAACAAGATTAAGCTGGCGGTGGACCGGCTGGAGGATGTTATCCGGCGCGTCGGCGGGAGCTATTATCCGAAATCGGCATGGGTTGAAAACATCGAGGTCCTTTTGGTGGCGGCGATACTGGCGATCGGTATCCGGACTTATTTTGTCCAACCGTTTAAAATCCCCACCAATTCAATGAAGCCGACCTACTATGGCATGACCGCTGAGATTTTCACCGATCCGGAAGAGGAACCGGGTGCGTTGCGGGGGAGCTTGCGGAAGCTGGCTTTCGGCGCCAGCCGGGTACAGGTTGATGCCGAGGCGAGCGGTACCGCCGAGCTTCCGCTTCGGGTGGATGGCCAGGGGCGTTTTCAATTTGATTTCAATGAAGTGCCGGACCGCAACTGGCTTATTTTCCCGGCGGTGAGCAAGGAATATTCGGTCATCGTCGGCGGCCGAACTCACACCTTCCGGGTGCCGCCGGACTTTCAGGTGGACGAAATTTACCGGGAGGTGTTTTTTCCCGAATTCGACAGTTTGGGCGAGGCGGTCCAGAGCAGGCTGCAAAACGGCAGATACCGGGAGATGGGAAACAACCTGGTCAGCATTGAAACCCAACGCGAAGCGGCAGCCGGGGAGCGTCTTCTGGCATTTGACATCCTTACGGGCGATCAGCTTTTCGTCGACAGGATGTCCTATCATTTCGTTCGTCCCAGCGTCGGTGACAGCTTTGTTTTCCGCACAGGCGATATTCCCGGGCTGGGGGGCGGTTCCGGCGGAAATGATTCCTATTACATCAAACGGATGGTTGGAGGAGCCGGCGACCGTCTCGAAATTCGGGAACCGGTCCTTTACCGGAATGAAGCGCCGATGGACAGCCGGCCCATTTTTGAAAGGATCCATGGGCGGGAAGGCAAATACGAAGGCTATGTTCCATTGGGACTTCTTGAACCGGGCTCCGAAGTCGAGGTACCCGATGGGAAGTATTTCGCTTTGGGTGATAATTCCGGAAACAGTCTCGACAGCCGGAATTTCGGATTCGTGCCCGAGCACGCGATTGTGGGCCGTCCAATTTTGATATATTATCCGTTTACCTCGCGCTGGGGCCGGGCGCAGTAACTCTTTCCCGCGAAACGGGGTGAATTTCGCACAATATATATTATGTCTAATATTCTAACGCGGGCTGCTCGCAGACCTCGGCCTTTACGCAAATGACCGATCCCCATAAAACACCTCTGCGCCCCCCTCTCTACAACTGGTTGGATCAACGATCGGCGGGAGTGCTGTTGCACCCGACCTCCCTGGCCGGAGACTTTGGTATCGGAACCTTTGGGCAGGAAGCTTTTATTTTTGTCGATTTTCTCGTGGAAACCGGAATGCGGCACTGGCAGGTCTGTCCCCTTGGCCCCACCGGCTACGGAGATTCTCCCTACCAGTGTTTTTCGGCGTTTGCCGGGAATCCCTATCTGATCGACCTTTACGATTTGAGCGAGCGCGGGCTTATCCCGCCGGACACATTGGGACCGCTTCTTTTCCTCCCCTGGGACCGGACCGACTACGGAGCGATCTACGAGGTCAAGTGGCCAATTCTGTTCCGCGCCTGTCGCGAATTTCGAAAACTCCCTGAAGACGAGCACCCCTATGGCGCTCTTTCGGAATTCAAGGAGAACCAGGCCTGGTGGTTGGACGATTACGCCTGTTTCCACGCTCTCAAACAGCACCACGGAGGCGGACCGTGGCATGAATGGCCGGCCGAACACCGTGACTATTCAAAGGCCGGCAAAAAAGCCCTGAAAGACCCCAAGCTCAGGGAGCGCATCGAGGATCACCGGATACTCCAGTACTTTTTCTTTGGCCAGTGGAAAAAGCTCAAGCGCTACGCCAACAACCGCGGCGTTCATATCGTGGGCGATGTTCCGATCTTCGCCTCCCAGGACAGCGCGGATGTCTGGGCCCATCCTGAATGGTTTCGTGTGGATCGAACGTCGGGTCTCCCGCTGGAGGTCGCCGGAGTCCCGCCCGATTATTTTTCGGACGAAGGGCAGCTTTGGGGAAACCCTCTTTACGATTGGAAAGCGCTGAAGAACTCGGGTTACCGATGGTGGCTGGAACGTCTGCAGGTCAATTTCGAGCTTTACGACGTTGTTCGGCTCGATCATTTCCGGGGATTTCACGACTACTGGGCGATCCCTTCCGGCACCCGGGACGCCCGTTCAGGGAAATGGAAGAAGGGTCCGGGAATCGATTTCTTCAACACGGTACATCGTACCTTTCCCGCCGCCCGAATGATTGCCGAAGATCTCGGCGACCTGACCGAGGGGGTTCACCGGCTCCGCGATAGCACCGGCCTCCCCGGAATGAGTGTCCTCCAGTTTGCATTCGGCGGTGATTCGGACAACACCCACCTGCCGCATAACCATGACAAGAACTCGGTAATCTATCCGGGGACCCACGACAACAACACCGCATTGGGCTGGTACCACACGTGCGACGAGAAAACCCGGGACCATCTTCGGCGTTACCTTCGTGTCAGTGGCGACGAAGTCAGCTGGGATCTGATCCGCGCCGCCTACGGGAGTCCGGCCCGTCTCGCGATCATTCCTTTCCAGGATCTCATGAGCCTCGGGGAAACCGCCCGCATGAACATTCCCGGTTCCGCGGACGGTAATTGGCAATGGCGCTTCCCGCACCGGAGCCTGGAGGAACTGCGGGAACGGAGCGGTGGTTACCTTAATGAATTGGCCGATCTTTACGGACGCAGCCCGGAACGGTAGCGTCCTGTGCTTTGGGCATCAGGAAGCGTCCACTTCCTCCACGTCCTTGTAATAGCTTTGGAGCGGGCGCACTCCGACCCGTTTCTGGCGAACTGCGCGAATGCCGTTAAGCGCCGCGTAGGCACCTGTAATGGTAGTCATGATACACACATTGTGGGCCACGGCGACCGAACGGATCCGGTTCTCGTCCTGGAGCGGAATCATGCCCGAAGGCGTATTGATAATCATATCGATCTCGTTGTTCTTCAGCATATCGACCACGTTGGGGCGGCCTTCACTGTATTTGAACAGGCGGTTTACCTCGATACCATGGCCCTGCAGGTACTGTGCGGTTCCGCCGGTGGAATAAATGAGAAAACCGAGATCGCGAAGTCCCCGGGCGAGATCCACGGCTTTTTCTTTGTCGCTGTCCTTGACGCTCAGGAACACGTTGCCGGATTCCGGGAGTGCGGGCTTCGCGGCCATTTGGGTCTTCGCAAAGGCAATGCCCAGGTCTTCATCGAGTCCCATCACCTCCCCTGTGCTGCGCATTTCAGGGCTGAGCGCCACCGAGGCACCGGGGAAACGAACGAATGGAAAAACGGATTCTTTCACGCACCAATGGCGGGGAATGAGCTCTTCGGTAAAGCCCAGGTCCTTCAATTTCGAACCGGCCATCACCCTCGCCGCCAATTTCGCCATGGGCACGCCAATGGCTTTGCTTACGAACGGAATGGTTCTCGAGGCGCGGGGATTGACCTCCAGCACATAGAGCTCGTCGTCCTTAATGGCGAACTGGATGTTCATCAGGCCGACCACGTTCAGTTCTTTAGCCAGCGCGTGCGTGGACTCGCGGACACGGTTGAGCATCGACTCGTCCAGGGTATGCGGGGGAAGAACCATGGCTGCGTCGCCGCTGTGGACGCCGGCAAATTCGATGTGTTCCAGCATCCCTCCCACCACCGATGTTTCGCCGTCGGCAACACAGTCGACATCGAGTTCGATGGCGTCTTCCAGAAACTGGTCAATCAGAAGCGGTTTGTCCGGCGACGCCTCGACCGCCTCCCGGACGACCGATCTCAGTTCGTCCATGGAATAAACAATGAACATCCCCCTGCCTCCGAGCACGAAGGATGGGCGGAGCAGAACCGGAAATCCGATCTCTTCCGCCCACTTGAAGGCTTCCTCGGCATCCATCGCAATGGCATTCCGGGGTTGTTTCAGGTCGATCTTCTTCAACACCTCGATGAACTGCTCACGGTCCTCGGCCAGGTCGATCGACTCGGGCGTGGTACCGATGATCCTCACGCCGTGTTTCTTGAGATCGGTTGCCAGGTTGAGCGGCGTCTGGCCCCCGAACTGCACAATAACGCCCATGCACTTCTCCTGGTTGTAGACTTCGAGGACATCGTCCAGGGTGAGCGGCTCAAAATAGAGGCGGTCGGAAGTGTCGTAGTCGGTCGAGACGGTTTCGGGATTGGAATTGACCATAACGGTCTCGTAGCCGTCCTCGCGGAGGGCGAATGAGGCGTGCACGCAGCAATAATCGAATTCAATCCCCTGCCCGATCCTGTTGGGCCCGCCGCCAAGAATCATGATTTTCTTCCGATCCGAGGGAATGATTTCGTTCTCGTCGCCGTAAGAGGAGTAGTAATAGGGCGTGAACGCTTCAAACTCCGCCGCACAGGTGTCCACGAGGCGAAATGTTGTTCGGATATCGAGTTCCTTGCGGCGTTTTCGAACCGCTTCCAGCTCCGCTCCCACCAGGCTCGCTATTTGCCGGTCGGTAAACCCGAACTGTTTTGCCCGCCGGAACAGCTCTCCTCCCAGAGAGTCGAGGCTTTCCTGCTTCAGCAACTCTTCCATCTTGTAGATCTCGAAGAGCTGCATCAGGAACCAGATATCTATCTTCGTCAGATCCTGGACATCGTCAGGGGAAAGCCCGGCTTTGAAGGCGTAACGAATGTAGAAGATCCGTTCGGCGTTGGGCCTGATCAATCGGCCCCGGATCGTGTCCATGTCCGGCACGTCGTCGCCGCCGTACTTCCCTCCTCCGCCGAAGCCGCGGGCGCCGATTTCCAGGGAGCGCAGGGCTTTCTGCATGGACTCGCGGAAGGTGCGTCCGATCGCCATGGCTTCCCCCACGGACTTCATCGAGGAAGTCAGCGTCGTGTCGGCGCCGGCGAACTTTTCAAAAGTAAACCGCGGAATCTTGGTCACCACGTAATCGATCGTGGGCTCGAAGGAGGCGGGGGTTTCCCTCGTAATATCGTTCCTGAGCTCATCCAGAGTGTACCCTACCGCGAGCTTGGCCGCAATCTTGGCAATGGGGAAACCGGTCGCTTTCGAGGCAAGGGCGGAACTCCTGGACACGCGGGGATTCATCTCGATGACGACCATGCGCCCGGTCTCCGGATCGACGGCAAACTGGATATTACTCCCGCCGGTCTCAACGCCGATCTCCCGGATAACGGCAAAGGAGGCGTCGCGCATCAACTGGTACTCTTTGTCCGTCAGCGTGAGGGCGGGCGCCACCGTGATGGAATCGCCGGTATGCACGCCCATCGGATCGAAGTTCTCGATCGAACAAATGACCACGCACTGGTCCTTGTGATCGCGCATAACCTCCATCTCAAACTCCTTCCAGCCGAGCAGACATTCTTCGATGAGAACCTCGTGCACCGGAGAGATGTCCAGTCCGTGAGCGACGACCTCCTCGAACTCCTCCCGGTTGTAGGCGATGCCGCCGCCGGCGCCGCCGAGGGTGTAGCTTGGACGGATAATGAACGGAAAACCCCCGAGTTCCTTCGTTGCCTCGAGCGCCTCCTGCATGCTCCTGACTCGGGCGGAATGAGCCACATCGAGGCCGATTTTCACCATGGCCTCCTTAAAGAGCTCCCGGTCTTCGCCCTTCATGATCGCCTCGACCCGGGCGCCGATCAATTCGACATTGTACTTCTCGAGCACGCCGTCTTTGTCGAGGTCGAGCGAAAGATTGAGGGCGGTTTGCCCGCCCAGGGTCGGCAGGAGGGCTTCCGGACGTTCCGCCTCGATGATCTTTTCGAGCATTTCCACCGTCAACGGCTCGATATAGGTCACATCGGCGAAATCCGGATCGGTCATTATGGTGGCCGGATTGCTGTTCACCAGGATGACCTTGTACCCCTCTTCTCTCAGGGCTTTACAGGCCTGGGTCCCGCTGTAGTCAAATTCACAGGCTTGCCCGATGACGATCGGACCGGACCCGACGATAAGAATGCTCTTGATATCAGTACGTTTCGGCATGGATTTGGATCTCGGAACCATTTGTGGAGAAGAACGGCTGCGGGGCAAGCGTGAAAAGGAACCGCCCTCCCTGAAACGATGTCAACAGCCCGGAAACCCTAGATGCCGAACCGGTACAGCGCGGCCGTCCCCGCCTGCCGGGGTCGCGGGATCCGAAAATCCGGCATCTTTAGGGCAAGATACGAGGGGGACGGAAATCCGGACCGATCGACGCCTATTCCAACCCCACCAGCTCGGAAACTCTTGAGGGATCGCACCCAAGAATTTCAGCCGCCTTTTCATCGTCGCCTCCACAAGCGGTCAGAACGGTGCGGATATAATGCTTTTCCCTTGGAGCCAGGTACTCTTCCAACGTCGGCCAGTCCTGAAAAGGCCGGACACGGAGCGGAAGCTGGTCGATTTCGATAATCCGGTTTTCCGAGGTCGATACGACATTGGAGACGACCTGATCCAATTCGGTCAGGTTTCCCGGCCACCCGTAAGTTGTCAGCGCCTCACTCGCTTCCTCGGAAAGCTCGATCTGCCTGGCGTCGAAACGCGACGACTTCACCCGGGCTATCCGCGCTTTGAGGATATCGGGAATATCGGCGACGTGTTCCCGCAGCGGCGGCAGATTCACCGGCAACGTAGCGATCCGGTAGAACAGCTCGTCATTGAAGTCGCCTTCATCCACCTTCTCTTCCAGGTCGATTCTCGAGGAGCAGATCAGCCGAAACCGGTTGATGTTGTTCTTGAGGATTCCCACAAGAATCTCCTGGAGTTCGTCGGACAGGACTTCGATATGCTCGAGCAACAGTGTTCCGCCGGTGGCCTCGCTGATCCACCGCCCCCCCTGGTTGTCACCGCCGAACAGGTTTTCCCTGAAAGCTTCCACATCGGCCGCGGCGCAATCCGCCGAAACCAATGATACTTCTTTTCCGTTGCGGCCCCGGTGGAGAATCTCCGCGACGGCTTTTTTCCCGGTACCCGGCTCTCCCTGAAGAAGAACGGGCGTCTGGGAGCCCGCGAGCTTGGAAATTTGCCGGCGGAGCCGTACGATCTTGTCGCCGCCCCCCGGGAGAATTTCCTCGATTGCGGAATGGGCTGCGCCAGTCGCGGCCGGAGCCGGATCTCCGGAGGGCCGGGCGGCGCCCTGCACCTTCTTGTAGTCGATGGCGCGGTCGAGCGTCTGAAGAAGCTCGTCGACCTTGAACGGCTTTTTTATGTAATCAAACGCTCCGTACTTCAGGGCCTTGATGGCGGTATCCGTGCTCGCGTAACCGGTCATCATGATCACCACGCACTGGGGATCGTAAGCCTTCAACTGCTCCAGAAGCGTAATCCCGTCCATCGGCTGCATCGAAATATCGGCCAGCACCACGTCGTAGGAATCGGACTTGTACAGTGACATGGCCTTCTCGCCATCCTGTGCGAAAACGGGCTGATGACCGGTCGGCTGAATGACCGCCTCCAGCATCTCGTGGATCGAAGACAGGTCATCTACAATGAGTATGGAAGCCATAAGGAAAGGAACTGACTAATGGATGAAAGCCAATTAAGCCGCTTGTTCCTTCTTTAATGCCCTGGAACGCGTCAAGGTCAACCCCCCACAACATTCGAGAGTTCAAAAATGGGCAGGAACATGGCCATAACGATACCGCCGACGATTATCCCGATGATCACGATCATAATCGGCTCAAGAAGGGAGGTGAGGCCCGAGACGGTGGCATCCACCTCGGTATCGTAAAAATCGGCGACTTTCAGCATCATCCCGTCGACATTGCCCGTCTGCTCCCCGGCGCGAACCATGTGTTTCATCATCGGGGGAAAATACGGATCCTCGCGCAACACGTCCGAAACCTGGCCGCCCTGGCTGATGTTCTTGCTGATCTCTTTACAGGCCGCCTCCACGTACGTGTTGTCGCTGGCGGAGGCGACGATCTCGAGAGACCTGAGGATCGGAACCCCGCTCCTGGAAAGAATGGCATAGGTCCGGCAGAACCTGGACAGCGATATTTTCTGCCTCAACCGGCCGACAATCGGCATTTTCATCAGTAACTGGTCGCGGATACGCCGGCCGCGCTCGGTTGCGAAGAATTTCTTGGCGATGTAGCCCACCGCACCGCCCGCGAGGATGATGAAAACGATATTGCTTTTGAGGAAGTTGCTGAAATCAATCAGCATCTGGGTGGGTGCGGGCAGTTGTTCCCCGAAGTCCTCAAACATCTCGGCAAAGACCGGGATCACGAAGATCAGGAGCACATTGACCAGGATAATAGCCAACCCGATGACAGCGATCGGGTAGGTCATGGCGGACTTGACCTTCTTGGTCAAAGCCAGGGTGGCCTCGAAATATTCGGCAACCTTCATGAGAATCGGGGCCAGCGCGCCGCTGGCCTCCCCGGCCTCGACCATGGAGACAAACAGGTTGTTGAACGCCCGCGGGTACTTGCGCGCGGCATCCGAAAGCGGATTCCCGGAAGCGACTTCGTTACGCACGTCGCGGATGATGATCCGAAACACCGGATCCTCGGTCTGCTCCATGAGCGCTTCCAGCGAACTCACCATAGGCAGGCCGGCTTCGAGCATGGAGCCGAGCTGCTGTGTGAAGACGGTCAACTCCCCCAGTTTGAGCTTGTAGTGCTTCGATTTCTTCTCGTAACTACGCTGTTTCGCGAGCCTCTGAGACTCGGCAAAGCTCGTTCTCCGCTTGGGGGCTCCGGAGGACGCGGCGGCACCCGGTCTGCTTGAAGATGTTGACGATATGAAGGCCATAAACAGTCGAACTATAGGCGTGGTCCGGAGGGGTCGGCAACTGTAATAAGCGATAATAAAGAGTAAAAAAAAATTTGAACTTTCCCATGACGTTGTTCCATTGTGAGTAAGTGAGTCGCCATCGGCGGCCATTGTGCACTGCGGGTATAGTTTAGTGGTAAAACTCCAGCCTTCCAAGCTGGCTACGTCGGTTCGATTCCGTCTACCCGCACCCTTCAGAGGTCCGGGGGCTCTTTCCGTGCCGCCAGGAATGCACGGGCTCCCCGGTGCACGGCCGGAAAAGCCGGTAATTCGAACTCTTCCGCACAACCGGTGAATCTGATACTATTCAGTCCGGAGGAAACAAAATCCCCTCTCCCGCATCAGGATGCCCGCGCCAGGCACATCGCGAACCATCTTCGAAGATCGGATCACGAGTCCTTTGACGCCGGCCTGATTGACGGTCCCCGCGGGAAAGGCTGGATCGTGAAGCGGCTTCCCGAAGCGCTGGTCCTCGAATTCGACTGGGAGAGCACGGTCTCGGAACTGTTTCCGGTGAGCCTGCTCATCGGGATGCCGCGGCCCCAGACAGCTCGCCGCATCCTTCGGGAAGCCGCCGCCCTCGGGGTTCGGGAACTTCATTTCTTCAGTGCGGAGAAAGGCGTGGATTCCTACGGGACCAGCCGGCTCTGGAACACCGGAGAATACCACCGTCACCTGGTCAATGGCGCCGAACAGGCGTTCTCCACACGATTGCCGGCGGTCCGCCTGCATACCGGACTCGCCACTTGCCTCGGCGCCGTTCCCGATGCCGCCGACCGGATCGCCCTCGACCTTTACGAAGCCGAGGACGCGCTCTCCCGTAATTCACTGAGCGGGAACGACGCCCTCCTCGCCGTGGGATCGGAGCGGGGATGGTCCGGTGCGGAGCGCGATTGCCTCCGCGTGGCGGGTTTCAGGCTGGCGAGCCTCGGAAACCGGGTTCTCCGCTCCGATACCGCCTGTGTCAGCGGAATCACTCTGATCCTCGCCAAACTCGGCCACCTGTAACCCGGCCAGCGAATGACTTCTCCGGAATCCCTCATACTGGGGCGGCTTCTCGAAGCAAAGGACCGCTTTGTGACCGGCAATGAGCTTGCGCAATTGCTTGGGGTCTCCCGGGTGACGGTCTGGAAACATATGAAGAAACTGCGCCGGGACGGTTTTTCCTTCGAAGCGGTCCGCAAGCGGGGCTACCGGATCCGGGAAACGCCGGGATGCGTCTCGCTTCCCTACCTTCACTGCCTTCTTCCCGAAGTGTCGAAAGATCGGTTGATCTTTCTGGAGAGGACCGGAAGCACCAACAGCGACGCCGAGCGGCTTCTCGGTGAAGGAAGGACCGCCCCGTTTGTGGTCCTGACCCGCCTGCAGACCCAGGGCCGGGGAAGACTCGGGAGATCCTGGCACAGCGGGGATCCGGGCAATCTCTACGCCAGCTTCGCTTTCCGGCCCCAGGTTCCTCCCGAGCGCATGCAACTTTTCACGCTGTGGATGGGAGTCTCGCTCTGTCGCTGTATCGAGCAGGAAACCGGCGTCACGCCCGGCGTCAAATGGCCCAACGACATCTGGTACGGAGACCGGAAGATGGGCGGTATTCTGACCGAGGCCAAAGTCAACGCCGACCGGATTCTGGAGCTGGTTCTGGGGCTCGGCTTGAATATCAACAGCGACCCGTCGTCGTGGCCGGACCCGCTGTCCCGGGGAGCCACCTCGCTCCGCCTGGCCGGAAACGGGACCCTCGATATCAACGCCTTAAGCGCGGCCGTGATCGGGCGGCTCCTGGAGGCCTACCAAGCCTTTCTCGAGGACGCCTACCGGCCGACCCTTGCCGAACTCTGGGAAACCTACGATATTCTTCGCAACCGTGAGGTAGCCGGACAGCGGGGAAACGAAGTCCTTTCAGGTCGCGCCCGCGGCATCGACGGATCCGGGCACCTTCTGGTGGAATGCGGAAACGGGGGTGTCGTTCGCCTGAACGCGGGGGATGTCACGCTGCGGGGCGCGGGGTCTCCCGACGAGCCCCGAGCCGCATCGCCGTAAACAGCCCCCCGGCCTGCTTACCCGCAAACGACTCACCCCCTTCACCGGTTTTTTATGGCAATGCTTCCCCTGCCTTTTATATCCTGCCCGCGGATGAATGTTCTCTGTATCGACATTGGAAACACACACACCCATTTCGGGCTGATCGAGCCGGATGGCGGCGGCATCACGCCCGGAAAAATTCTCACCCGGGACATCGCCAGGCACGGGACGGCGCTGCATCGGGAGATTGAGGCGTCTCTGAGATCGGGGCCGGAGGTGAGCGGAATCGCCTTTTGTTCGGTGGTGCCGAAGGCGGAGGAACGCATTCGGGGTTTTATTTCATCCCTGGGCGGGAGAACCCCGGTGTTTCAGTTGACCCGTGACACCCTGCCCGCTTTCGTTCGGCTCCATTACCCGAATCCCGGCGAGATCGGGCAGGACCGCCTGGCCAACGTGGTTGCCGCTTTCCGGTATTTCCGGCTGCCGTGCATCGTGATTGACCTGGGAACGGCGGTCACATTCGATGTCCTTTCGGATCGAAACGGCTATGAAGGCGGCATCATCGCCCCGGGGGTTGGAGCAATGACCGAATACCTGCACCGCCAGACGGCGCTTCTTCCGAGGCTCGACGAGGAGTTCCACATTGAGGGTGCCATCGGCAAATCCACAAGCCAGGCCATGAAAATCGGCTGCTTTATCGGGTTTGGCGGGATGCTGGAGGCCCTTCTGCAGGCGGTCCGGGAGGATCTGGCGGAAGCGGGCGAAGCGGAGCCCACGGTGGTCCTGACAGGGGGAACTTCGGAATCTCTTTTTCCCGCCGGGCTGAAATCAGGGAACAAACCGGGCACTCACGGGGTTATCAGAGTACCGGACCTGACGCTCAAAGGACTGGCATCCGCTTTTCTCGAGCGGATTTCCGCGTGAAACGATGTTGCTTATAACCTGTCATTAAAATTAACTATACCTTTCAGCATGGCGGCAAATAACGAACCATCCATCAGCGTCGACAATCTGGTAAAGAAGTACGCGGGTGTCACGGCAGTCAACGAGGTCTCCTTCACCGTGGCAAAAGGCGAGATTATCGGCTTCCTCGGCCCCAACGGCGCCGGGAAGAGCACGACCATGCGTATCCTCACCGGATTCATTCCCGCCACCTCGGGGACGGTGCATATCTGCGGAATCGACGTCGCCCGTCACCCGGAAAAGATCAAACGCCACATCGGGTACATGCCCGAGAACAATCCCCTCCCCGACGACATGCGGGTTCTGGAGTACCTCAAGCTCCGCGGCCGCCTCAAGGGCGTTTCGCGCCGGAAACTCCGTTCCCGCCTCGATGAGGTGCTCGAGGTCTGCGATCTCAAGCGGGCCTCCCGCCGCATCATCGGCACGCTTTCCAAGGGTTACCGGCAGCGGGTGGGGATTGCCGACAGCATCCTGGCCGAACCGGAAGTCATCATCATGGACGAACCGACCATCGGTCTGGATCCCCACCAGATTGTGATGATCCGGGATCTTATCGCCGGCCTGCGCGGCAAAATGAGCATTCTCATCTCCAGCCATATTCTGCCCGAGATTGAAATGACCTGCGACCGGGTCGTCATCATCAACGGCGGTCGTGTCGTTGCCGCCAATACCCCCCGGAACCTCCGGCGGGAATTCATACCTGAAAAAACCTACGTGGCTGAACTCCAGGGATCCCGGGACGGCCTTTTTTCCGCGCTCGATCGCGCAGGCCTCGATCTTTCGATCGAATCGATCAGCGACGGCGAAAACAACGGGTTTTTCACCGCCACCTTTTCCACGAAAAACGAAGAAGAAGTCGGCGAGAGCCTTGCCGAGGCTCTGCTGGCGGGCCGCAGGTACAGGCTGCGCTCTCTCAAGAGATGCGAACCCACTCTGGAAGAGGTTTTTATGGCGGCTACGCGACGGAGCTGGGACGTGCTGATGCCCGACCCGAAACCGAAGCCAAAGAAAGACCGGGACCCTGACAACGGCGGTGGCGCCCCGTCGTCTTCCCCGGAACGCGACTCCTCTCCCACTCCGACGCCATCCACCTGAACGCCGCTTTTCACTCGGACTTTCCGGATTCATCTCAATCATGCGACACTTCGGCACTCTCCTAAGACACGAAATCAGGATCCTCTGCTACGCCCCGGCGACCTACATTGCCGCTTTCCTGTTCCTCATCGTCATGGGATCCCTGTTCCAGTGGGTTATCGAGACTTACAACCAGGGAACCCAGGAAACCATCCCCTGGGTGGTTTTCTTCCAGCTTTTCTGGCTGCCCGTCTTTTTCATGGTCCCGCTTCTGACGATGAAGAGTTTTTCCGAGGAAAAGCGGCTCGGCACCCTCGAGAATCTGATGACCACCCCCGCCGGCACAGCGGAGATTGTTCTCGCCAAGTTTTTCTCGGCCTATCTGCTCTATCTCCTTTTGTGGGGCATCACTATCGGGTTTAACTTCATCCTCTTCCATTTCGCCCAGGATCCGCGTCTCATCGAAACGGGCCCCCTTCTCGGCGGATTCATTTTCTCCGCGCTCAGCGGCCTGCTTTTCATCGCCACGGGCATTTTCGCGAGCACAGTGACCCGCAGTCAGCTGGTCGCGGGGATTCTCACGTTTTCCCTTCTTTTCGGGATGATTATCGGAAGCCGCTATCTCTCGGAACTCAAACAGTTGGAAACCGCCTACTCGGTGACGCTCCGCAACTGGATCGACACGCTGCAGATATTTCAGCATGCGGAAGACCTCAGTCGCGGAGTGGTCGATACGCGCGCGATTTTCTTTTATATTTTTGGAGCCACGCTGATGCTCACCTTCAGCACGCTGGTGATTCGAAGCAAGATTTGGAGAGGTTGATTGATGAAAGAGAAAAAGGATTTCACCTATTATCGCTGGATCAACGCCCTTAACACCGCCCTGCAGGGCGTGCTGGCGCTCCTCCTTTTCGCCGGCGGCATGCACCTGGCATCAAAGTATTTCTGGCGCACGGACCTGACCGAGAACCACCGGTATTCGCTCTCCGCGGAAACGCTCTCTTATCTCGAGAATCTCGAGACACCGGTCAAAGTGATTGTGACCCTGTCGTCGGAAGGGGTGACGGACGAACTGGATCCCGTCTACCAGGATGTCCGCGCCCTGCTTCGGGAGTACGAGTATGCGGTGCGAAACAATTCGAAAGCCAGCTTCGACGTCGAGTTCGTCAACATCTTTCAACAACGCAAGCAAGCACAGCTCATCGCGCAGGAATACGGTGTTGAGCAGGAGAACCTCATCATCTTCGCCACCGAAGACAAGCAGCGCATCGTGTTCCCGAACGAGCTTTATCAAACCAGGGACCGCAAGCGGAAAAATTTCCGGGGTGAGCAGGTCTTTACTTCAGCGGTGCTCGACATTTCCCGCGAAGAACAAAACACGATCTATTTCATTACCGGACACGGAGAGATGCGCTTTGACGACACCGACCCCAACCGGGGCCTTTCCCAGCTCGGCGACGCGCTCAAGCAACGAAACTTCGTCCTCCGCAACCTGGACCTTACGGAAGTGGACCAAGTGCCCGAGGACGCCGACCTCCTCATGCTCCTGTCCCCCCGCTCGGCGCTGCTGTCCCGGGAAGAAGAGCTCCTTCGCCGCTACCTTTCAAACGAGGCGGGAAAGCTGATTGCGATGATCGACCCGGGCAGGCGGCACGGATTGGGAGAATTGTTTTACGAATGGGGCATCCTCCTGGACGACGTCGTGATCCTCGATACCGGCCCCGACTCGCTGGCCGGAGGGGGCGACCTCGTCCTGCACCGCTACGGCGACCATCCCATCACCCGCAGCCTGTACGAAAACAGACTGCGCCTGATCACGGGCTTGAGCCGTTCCGCCCGGCCGGACCCCGGCCGGGCGCTGGACGACTCCCTGTCGGTCAAGCCGCTGGTCTTCACTTCCGACACCAGCTGGGGCGAACGCTCTTACAGGCAGGACAAGAACTTCGTGTACGATCCCGAATCGGACCTGGAAGGCCCTCTCAGTATCGCGACCGTTTCCGAGCGTCAGATCCCGTCTCAACTCGGCATCAACATCCCCGGCGGCCGTGTGGTCGTATTCGGGACCTCCGACCTGATTTCCAACAATCGGATCAACTCCCTTGGCAACCTGACGCTTTTTCTCAACTCGATCAACTGGATGATCGACCACGACGGCATGACCAACATCCCCCCCCGCCCCATCGACGATCTTCAGCTTGTCTTGACTCGCGAAAACATCAATCATCTGCGATTGACCCTTCTCGGTATCCTTCCCGGCATTGTCGCTTTGTCCGGGATCATTATTTACTGGGTACGAAGAAAGTAACCGGTCTCCCATGCGCACCAAAATCACAGTCGGTCTCCTGATTCTCAACGCGGCGCTGTTCTCCTATATCTTCTACTTTGAAGGCAGGATTTTCGGTCCCGAGGACATCACCGAACGTTCAAGGAAGGTTTTTCACTCGGAGGTCGCCGATATCGATTACCTGAAGATCGAAGGCAGGAACCTGGGCGCCACCCATATCCTCGAGCGTCGGCGCGATCAATGGAGGCTTACATCCCCGGTGGACTGGCCGGCCAACACGCACGCGGTCAGCAGAATCATCAATCAGATCCAGTATCTGGAACGGGAAACCAGTTTTATGATCTCGGAGCTGGAGCGTACCGAACTGACCCTTGCCGACTACGGACTGGACGAGCCCGGGATGACGCTGATATTCGGCCAGGGAGACAACCGTCACGAACTCCAGTTCGGAGCCGCCACTGAAATCGGCAACCGCCTCTACATCCTGGATCCGTCGTCCGAACGTGTCCACGTCGTCCGGCGGGACATCGTCACCGCCCTCGGAACCCCGCTCGACGAGCTTCGAAGCGATTCGATTTTTGACATTCCCCTCTTCGAGGTCCGCAGTCTCACTCTGCAGCTGAACACCCCCCGCAGCGTGAAAATGCGCGTCGTCCGCTCCGGCGATTCCTGGGCGTTCGAAACCCCGATCCAGGTTCCGGCGAACGAACGGGCTGTGGAAGCGACCGTCAACAACCTGGCGGGACTCACCGTGCGACGTTTCGAAGGGGAGATCTCAGACGGGCTTGACGCCTACGGCCTTGAGAAACCTGCCATGAGGATCACCCTCGACGGCAACAGGCGCAACCAGTCCCTGCTGATCGGAAGCGAAGTATCCGATCCTCCGGGGCCCCGTGAATACTACGCCAAGATTCCCCGGCGAACTTCTGCTTCGCCGACGGTCTTCACGGTGGATGCGGACAAGGTGGATGACTTGAGGAACGCCCAGGATAACCTTCGCGACCGGGATTTCCTTACATTCCATCCGGAGGACCTTTCTTCCATCAGCATCGGGGTTCATGATCGGGACCCCGTCTCTCTCCAACGGCTGGAAACCGGTCAATGGCAGCTTGTCTCCCGCCAGCCCGATCAGTCGATCCGCCTTCTCCGCGCCGACAGCGCGGTGGTCGACCGTCTCATCGAACGCCTCGGAAACCTGCGGGCCCGGTCGTTTGAAAGCAATGCGCCTTCCGCTGCGGACAAAGAGGAGTTTGGCCTGACCGAGCCCCAGCGCAAGGTCACTCTGAGCGGTGCACGGGACATCACCCTGCTTCTCGGCTACTTTTCCAGGACCCGCGCCAACGAGATCTATGCCAAGATAGAAGGGGCTGATTTTGTCTACACCGTCGACAGCTCGATCCTCGACGCCCTTCCGGTCATTTCGCGGTATTACCGTGATCGCCTGCTGATGAGCCGCCCCGACGGCGCGAAGATCACTTCCGTCTCCCTTTACGGTCTGGATACGGACAGAGAGATTTTCCGCCTGGAGCTCCCGTCGAGCGATGCGACCTGGGACGAGCTCCTCGAAGAAGAAGATGAAGCCGTCAGGGACGCGGTCCAGGCGCTTCTTCCGGAATTGCGCCAGTTGCGGGTGGAAAACTACATCCTCGACGAGTTTCCTCCGATGCTCAACATGGGCCGCGAAACCCGCTCGTGGATCTACGTGGTCGAAACCACCTATTCCTTGACCGGCGGCGAAGATGACCAGGTTACGTACTTTGAACTCTACCTCACTGATCGAATGGGAGGGCAGAACATGCTTGTCGGGTCGCCCGAACTGAATGTCGTTTTCTCGGCAAGGCAGGAGTTTGTTGACGCCGTCTCCAGGCTTATCGACAAGAGCGAGGAGGTTTCCGCTCCGGATCCCGATCCGGAAGCCGACCCGGCCGCGGAAACACCGGAGAGTCCCGAAGAAGCTTCGAGCTCCTGAAGGGAAACGGAAGCTGCCACGCTTCACGCGGTCCGCGGACCTCCGCTGTAAAGATAGATGCAAGATCCAGCTCCCACCCCAGCCCGTCCCGCCGGCCGCCGATCGCGAAAGCTTCGTGCCGGGTTCATCCTGGGAACCAATATACTGCTTCTCCTGCTCCTGTCCGCCCAGGGGATTCTCTGCTGGCAAAAGACGGTGCCCGTGCCGGATTTCCTCCTGGAAAAAGTCCATCAACTGCTTCTTGCGGAGGGACTGCGTGCGGACGCGGGTCAGGTCCGGCTCCGCGCCCCCAACCGCCTCATCCTCCACTCGCCCCGGATCGAATCCCGGAGTCATCCCGGCCTCTTACTGGAAGCCGATCTGGTGGAGGTCGAATTTTCTTTTCTCGCCTTTTTCATCCGCGATTTCAGTCCCCGCGCGCTCGCCGTCGACAACGGCCGCTTCGCCTGCCCGCCGGAATTGAGAAAATCGGGCGGGAGCGATCTCCTGGTGCGCGACCTGTATCTGCGCGCCTCCAGCCGGGAGAGCGGATGGGATATTCAGCAACTGCTTTTGCGCACGGGTGATCTCTCCGCAAGCCTGGCCGGCCCGACACCGGAACCCCCCGATGAACCACCGCCGGAAGTGGAAGAACTCACCTGGAACGAAATCCTGGTTCTTGCCGCTGACGAATTCGGATTGGTCAAAGAGGATTACCTCGATGGACTTGAGGAGGGGTTTCTCCGCGTGGGGCTCGGTCATGGCGGTTCCGGAACGGCCACGGCGGAAGTCGGGCTTTCCGGCGCCAGCTACCGGCATGATGTTTCGGGCCTGGAGATCCGTCATCCCGAGGCCCGCGGCCGTTTCATACTGGATGGAGACGGCTCTCAGCGGCCGGGATGGGCCGAGTTCAAGGCGTCTTCGGTTCGCTACAGGGACAAGGGGGAGATCAGAAATGTGGCCGCGGCATTGGCGCTCCCCGGGACCTTGCGTTCCGGGGAGATCCTGCCGACGGAAGTTCAGGTCGTCGCCCGCTCGGCAACTGCATTTGACGAACATGCTGATGACCTTTATCTGGCCGGACGGCGGGTGGGCCCGCACTCCGTCGACCTTTCGTTCTTTGGTCGCTACCAGGGGGATCCCCTCGACGGGCGGGCCGAATTCGACTGGAGAAGCGGCGCGGGCCTCATCGCCGCGCGCGCCGACCTCAATCCCACCCCCGTGCTCCGGCACCCGTTGGTTCGTGAAACAGGGCTCAATTATGAAGTGATTTTCAAGGAGGCTCCCGAGTTCGAGGGAACTCTCGAGTTCGGACCGGATTGGGAGCCCGTGATCGCCGACCTGGAACTCAGGGCCGGTGCATGCCGGATCGACGGAGTGGAGATGGACGCCGCCCGGGCCATTGCCCGTTGGCTGCCGGAAAAGGAGTTCGACGTGCCGGTCCTGGTGCTCGCAGGGGCTGACTTCCGCTCGTCGGGTTCCTACCGGACCGATCTGCAAACCCGGGATTACCGGCTGCTGTTCAGCGGCACGCTTCGCCCCGCACACATCGCGCCCTGGTTTGAAAACTGGTGGTCGGTGCTTTGGGAGGAATTCGATTTCGCCGGCCCGCCCCCCGCGTCCGACGTCGACATTCAGGGAAACTGGCAGCGGCCGGAGAACCTCCGCCTCACCGGAAGGACGCAAGCCGAGGACCTGCGTTTTCGAGGCGTCGAACTCGAGGGAATGAGGGCGCATTACACCGCCGCTCCGAAAGAGGCTCACGTCCTTCATGGAGTTCTCGACCGCCCGGAAGGCGCGGTCGGAGGCTCGTTTCTGTATCGCAACAACGAGGACGACTGGAGCGTTGAATTCGACATCGACAGCAACGTGGACGCCGGGGTCGCCCGGGATCTGCTCGGCGACGAGGCCGGCGGAATTCTGAAAGAGTTCTCATTCGAGTCCCCTCCCCGCATTCAGGCGCGCGGGCGGCTTTTTGAAGGGGGCCTTCGCCCGGAAACCCGCCTCGAGGTCGCCGCGCAATCGGAAAGCCCGCTGACCTTTTCCCGAATCCCCCTCGACCACCTGGATATCGAAGGCATCCTGAATGGTTCGGATTTGGACCTGTCCTTTCGCTCGATCGGTTTTTCCGGCGGAATTGTCGACGGGGCCGTGCTGGTTGCCCTCGGCGGCGGCGGCCCGATTCCTCTCTCGATCAATCTTTCGGTCAAGGACACCCGCTTTGGCAAGGGACTCGAAGAGCTCGCCGAGGCGGGGGTTCTCGGTGAAGTCGACGCGGACGCCCGAAAGGAACTCGGAAATCTCGGGGGAAAGGTCGACCTGGAGGTCCGCGCGGACGGCCGGCTCGGAGACCCCTTGTCCTTCGAAGGCGAAGGAAAGGTTCACGTCCGGGAGGCCGAACTCGGACGCGTTCGGCTTCTCGGGATGCTCTCGAGACTTCTGGAGCGCACTCCCCTGCGGTTTACCTCGCTTCAATTGAACGAGGCCCAATCGAGCTTTCAGTTGGCGAACGAGCACCTCCGTTTTCCCGACCTCCAGCTGACCGGGCCGAATGTCGGGCTGGAGGCGAATGGCGAATACTCCTTCGAATCTCAAGCTCTCGATTTCAAGGTGAACCTCTTCCTGCTCCGGGAAAGCCCAATACCCCTTATCTCGGAAGTAGTTGGCCGAATTTTGGCTCCCTTCGGACACGTTCTCGAGTTGTCCTTGAGCGGCACCCTCGACGACCCCAGGTGGCGGCTTCCGCTCGACCCGAGAAGTTCGCCCGGCGACGCTCCCCATGCCGCACCGCGCCAGCCGGGCCGACGTTAGCAGGTTGTCACGGGAGGATTTGACCTATCCTGTCATTTGAATCTAGCTTGAGAGCATGGAGTTCAGAAAATTAGGCAGAAGCGGGTGGGAAATCAGCGCCGTTGGACTCGGGGCCATGCCGCTTTCCCTGAAGGAGAATCGTCCGGATGAGAAACAAGCCATCGGTGTGATTCGCGGCGCGATCGAGGCCGGCGTCAACCTGATCGATACCGCCGATGCGTATTGCCGCGACGACGGCGAAGCCGGTCACAACGAACGTCTGATCGGCAAAGCCCTGAACGAACTCCCGGGCAACGAAAAAGAACGCATCGTTGTAGCGACCAAGGGCGGGCACGTTCGGCCCGAAGGACGATGGGAGACCGACGGCCGTCCGGAACATTTGCGTGAGGTCTGCGAGGCCTCCCTCAAGAATCTCGGTCTCGAAGCGATTCCGCTTTACCAGTTTCACCGCCCCGATCCGGAAGTGCCCATGGCCGACAGCCTGGGTGAACTGAAGAAGCTTAAGGACGAGGGCAAAATTCTCAATGTGGGCATCAGCAATGTAACCATGTCGGAAATCGAGAACGCGGAAAAGGTGGTTGAGATTATCAGCGTCCAGAATCGATTCTCGCCGAATCACCGAAGTCCTGAAACCGACGGAACCTTTGCCATCTGCCTGGCACGAAACATTGCGTTTCTCGCCTGGAGCCCGCTCAATGGAATGGAGGAAGCGAAAAAGCTCGGCGAAGCCGTTCCCGATGTTCAGGAGATCGCCGCCAACCACGGGGTGAGCGCCCAGGCACTCACTCTCGCCTGGTTGCTCGGCAAGGGCCCCAACATCATTCCGATTCCCGGCGCAAGCCGGGTGGAAAGCATCCGCGACTCGGTCAAAGCAACCGGTGTCAGGCTCTCACTTGAAGAAATCGTACGATTGGATACCTGCTGGAAACAATGAGTGGCGCACACGGTCTCCCGGAATAAACCGGAGACCATGAACGACTGCAACAGAAAGGAATAAATTAATGAAGATTGTCCTTAAGAATGAAATAGATCACTTTTTGAAGAACTTCGAAGGCCCCTGTATCTCGGTTTACATGCCCACCTACCGCTCGGGTGCGGAAACCCTGCAAAACCCGGTCAAACTGAAAAACCTGTTGAAGGATGCGGAAAAACAACTCGCCGATTTCGATTTGAACGAAGAAGCCCGGCATAAACTTCTCAAGCCGGCTCGCAACCTGATCGACGACTACGATTTCTGGCAGCACCAGTACGACGGCCTCGCGCTGTTTATCTCCAAGGGTGATTTCCGCCATTACCACCTGCCCTACCGGGTCAACGAACTGGTGGTCGTGGCCAACGATTACCATTTGAAGCCTCTCATGCCCTTGTACACACGCGACGACCAGTTCTTCCTGCTTTCCCTCGACCAGCAGGATGTAAGCTTGTATGAAGGAAATAGATATAGCATTCGCAGGAAACCCGTACCGGAACTTCCCGAAAGTCTCGCGGACGCCCTGCAATACGACGATTTTGAGCGCTTGCTGAACTTTCACGTGGCCGGTCCCGGCGGTGGTGCAAAACAGCACAGCGCGGTCTTCCACGGGCAGGGAGGCGAGAAGGATCAACGTCGCGATCAGCTGCTCCGTTTCTTTCGGACCATCAACAAAGCGCTCCACGATTATCTGCGTGAGGAGAAACGGCCCCTGGTCCTTTCCGGAGTCGATTACTACTTCCCGATCTACCAAGAGGCGAACTCCTATCCTCACCTGCTCAAGAAAGGAATCAAGCGCATGTCGGACAAGATAACCGACAAGGAGCTTCACGCCAAAGCGTGGGAAATAGTCGCGCCGCACTTTCGCGAGGCCCAGAACCGGGCGGCTGAACACTACAGGAAACTTGCCATGGGGAACAACGGTTCCGAATCCAGGAAAACAGCGGATCAGTTCGAAGACGTGATTCCGGCGGCGTTCCAGGGAAGAGTGGACACCTTGTTCGTCCTGAGGGACCATCAGCAATGGGGCGCTTTTGACCAGAAGACACTGGAGATTGAAACGGACGCACGCAATCGCACCGATCGGAAGGACCTCCTCGACTTTGCCGCCCTGCACACCCTGCAGCACGACGGCCATGTTTTCCTGGTCTCCGGAGAGCAGATGCCGGAAGAATCCCCCCTGGCGGCGATCCTTCGGTATTGAGGATTACTTCCCTGCCCAAAGCATAGACGACAGTGCCGCGCCGGCCGCTCCGGTGGCGGCACCTTCTATTTGGGCGCGAGCTCAACCCGAGTCGCTCCCCATCCGCCGGAAGCCTCATCGGCCAGATTGAATCCGCGGACATAGGGAAGCTTGCGCAGCAACGCATGAACGGTCTCGCGCAGGGTACCGCTTCCTTTGCCATGGATGACCCTGACGGTAAGAATGCCGCGCTCGCGGCACTCCTCGAGGTAATGCGGCACCAGATCCTTGACCTCCCGCGGACGAAAGGTATGCAGGTCCAGCTCGTCGGTAATGGGAATCTCGACGGGCTCATCCCCCATCAACTTGTCGTTGTCTTCGCTCATTGTCTACTGAAACCCGATTTCAACCCAAAACACTCCGGGCTTCAACCCAACAGTTTGAAACCCATTCCGGTCGGAATCGCGATCGGTTAAGGTGGTGAATCGAAGTGGCTTGGGCTTTCAGCCTGAGGCAACACGTGGGAAGCGTGTTCACTCCTTTTGCTTAACCGAGTAGCATTCATTCTAGTCGTCATCGAAACGCCCCTTTTTCAGGAACTGTTTGGTCGACTCGATCACCTCGCTGCGTCGCATAATGAAAGTGTGTCCGGAGGAAACTTTCCGAAAGTCGCTCATTCCCTCAAGCCTGGTGCTTTCAACCGTCACCGTACCGTCACTGTCGCCGGAAAGCCAGAACCAGGCAAGCGGATTCCACCAGGACCGCGTTCCGGCGAGTACACCCACCTCGAATTGGGCCGGTGGAAGGCGGGCCGGGACATCGTCCTCACCGGTACCCAACTCCTGGCCCGCATCACCGAAATACCATCGGTACGGCGCCAGCCCCTTGAGCCGGTCGGGCAACTCGCTCCCGTGATTCGGCGGCGCCAGCATGACTACCCGCCCGATCCTCGCGGTCCCGTATTCAGCCGCGTAATACCGAACCAAAATGCCGCCCAGCGAATGGGTGACGAAATGAATGCGATCGGGATTCTGTTTTTCCAAAATTTCATCGACCAGAGGCTTCACGAAATCCTCGGTCAATTCTTCCACCGACTTCTTGCGCGAAGGGTAGCCGCGGTTGACCGTCATAAAGCCGGCGTCCTGGAGTTCACGTTCCATTTTGCGCATCGATGACGAAGAGCGGGCCAGCCCGTGCAACAGCACGACCACCTCCCGGCTTTCCGCCGCATTGTCTGCGGCGCCGTCCAATGTTTTGGACTTATCCGGGCCGCGGCATGCGGAGCCGAGCAACATCAAGGGAATCATAACGGCCAGCATCTTCTTCATCAATTTCGTCCGGCCACATCTAGCAGGATTTTTCCTTACCTGGCAACCGCCGCCGTTTCCGTAATTGTCAGTTGCCCCGGTTTTCCGCAACCAATTCCGGCGGATGATTGAGGCGGGGATTTCCCGCCATCGGGGGCGGGAGCCCTGCGGTCGCCGTTGGAGCGCCTTGATCATAAGGTTGACGTGCACCGGCTTTGCCCGAACATTACCCCTTTGGCCTGCCTCGCCGAATAGCGGCGGCGGCAACCGACAACTTAGAACCGATTATTGAAGTATCCGTGTCCATAGAAGCCATCCAGCAAGCTCTCAAGCAAGTTAAGTACCCGGGGTTCAGTCGGGATATCGTGTCCTTTGGACTCATCCGCGGTCTGGATTTCAAGGACGGAAAGGCCAGCATCCAACTGGCGATCACCACTTCGGATCCGAAGGTCCCGTCGCAGATCAAGGGAGATATCGAGCAAACAGTCGGCGGAGTTGGGGGCGTGGCCGAGGTCGACGTCGAGGTGGCGGTTTCCCAACCGAAAGCCCAGGCGGCCGGCCCCGCCGGGTCTCCCATGAGCGGACAGACGCCCATAAAAGGGGTGAAGCGCGCCATTGCCGTTGCCAGCGGCAAGGGCGGGGTCGGCAAGTCCACCTTCGCCGTCAATCTGGCCTGCGCTTTGGGGCAACGCCTCGGCCGGAAGGGGCTCAATAACGCGGTCGGCATCATGGACTGCGATATTTACGGGCCGAGTGTCCCCCTGATGATCGGCCTCCGCGGGCAACCGGAGATCGAAGACAACAACATCATTCCCCTGGAGAATTTCGGCATCAAGGTGATGTCCATGGGATTCCTGGTCGGCGACGACAGCCCGGTCGTGTGGCGCGGGCCCATGATCATGAAGACGATCCAGCAATTCGCCCAGAACGTGAACTGGGGGGACCTGGAAATCCTGGTCGTCGACCTCCCTCCCGGAACCGGCGACGCCCACCTTTCGCTGGTACAGACCATTCCCCTGGACGGGGCCGTCATCGTCACGACGCCACAACCGGCTTCGGTCAACGTGACACGGAAGGGGGCGCGCATGTTCGATAAAGTCAACGTCCCTCTCCTTGGGGTGGCCGAAAACATGAGCTATTACCGGGATCCCGCCACCGGCGATCATGTGGCACTTTTCGGCGAAGGGGGAGGCCGGCAGGCCGCCGAGGATTTGGAGACCGCTTTTCTTGGACAAGTCCCGCTCAACCCGGCGATTCGCCAGGGTGGCGACAGCGGCATCCCCGTGGTAATCAGCGATCCGGATGGGGTTGAAGCACGGGTTTTCTTCGAGATCGCCGACAAGATACTGGAATCCCTTGGTTGACATTCTTCAAGAAAATATTATCTTACTAGTAAATTGCGCATGCTGGCTTTCACCATCTCTTTCCCTTTCCGCAAGATTCTCAACGTAGTGGAGATGCGTAATTTTGTGGGCGTTATTGCACAGGGCGTTGCCGCAGGGATTCAGGGTCGCCCCTATAACGGGGCCTGCCATTTTTCGCGGAAACCCGCCCGCCAGCTAATCAAGGTCCGTTTCTACTGATGAAGGGCAGCAGCAAAAGAAGCCGAGCCATGTCAACACCTGACAGTTTTGTGACCCAGTCGAACCTGTACCAAGAGTTTCTAGCGGAGCGCGACGAGATCCTGAAACACAAGTGGCTTGAATCGGAAAAAGCCGGGCATGACATCGGCTTTGAGCGTGCCCTGCTCGATTGGATCCGCAAGTACCGCAACCACTGGCGGGAAAACAGGCGCGCGCGGAGCAAAGGAAACGACTCCGGGAGCGGCAACTGAGGAATCCCCGGAGGGAAACTCCACCGCCGAGGTCAATTTCTCCACTGTAGAGGCGGGTCTACCCCGTGATCGTTCACCCGTACAGACGCGGGGTTCCTGTCCTTTGCAGCTTGAGCAAAGGAAGCCCTCCCGAAAACAGAAAACGGGGGATGCGTCTTACGACTTGATCTCGCGGTGGACCGTGCGGCGTTTCAGGGCGGGATTGTATTTCTTCTTTTCCACCCGGTCCGGCTGGGTCCGCTTGTTGCGGGATGTCATGTAACGCGACGGGGACTTGTCCTCTTTTCGCGCTTCCGTACACTCGATAATTACTGTTTCTCTCGGCATGGCTGATAGTTCCTGCTGGTGATAATCGGGAAACCGTCAACACCATCCGGATTCGAGACCTCTGTCAACCGGGAAATCCCGCCGCGTTCACGGCTAGTACCCGCCGCTGCCGGACTTTTCGATCAGGGGAACCATCACGCCGCTCCGAAACAGGGTGACCTGGCCGGTACTGGAAGACACGACGATCGAAATGCACTGGGTGGCGAGGGAAATGGCCGAGGCGGCGGCGTGGCGGGCCCCGAGGCCGCTGGGCAGCGAGTGGTAATAGTCGGGGGCGTGCACCAGGGAACCGGAGGAAACCACGACTCCGTCTCCGCGAATAATGAACGCCCCGTCGAGCGAGGAAAACTCCTTGATGGTCTCGTCCATAAAGGGGTTCATGATGTTGCGGTCCTCTTCCTTGTACCCGTAGAAGGGATTCATAACCAGGGGTTTGGTCATTTTCTCCACCTTGTTCGTGTCACCGACGATGAACAGGGAGCCCACCGGCTTCCCTTCCCTGCCTTCGACAGCCAGCTCGGTGGCCACGGCGAGCACCCGTTCCAGAACCTCCGGTTTCACGTCCTCGGGGAGAATGTTCGCCTGTTCGTTGAAAAGGATCTGAAACTCCCGCTCGACGTCGACCACAACAACCGTGTCGAACTGATTGCTGCCGGGGATCCCGCCGACACAACAGAGGCGATCGGTGAACTTGACCACACCGCGGGTCAAGCCGACCAGGACGGAACTTCGGAGCTGGGCCAGGCGGTGGCGGGAAAAGGAGCGAACCTGGATGGTGGCGATGATCTTCTTGTCCTCGATCGGCAGTTCCGAGGAGGTCCGGGTGACGAGAATGGTCTTGTATTCCGGGAAAAACTTGGGAACTTCCAGGCCGCTGGTAAGGGTGTCGGCAAAAATCACGATCGTTGAACAATTCGCTCCTTTGGCGATCTTCTCGGCCTCGCGGAAAATGAGCCGGTTGACCCGGTTCTGCTGAACCTGAACCGGCTGGGAGAGCGCTCCGCCAAAGCCCATGTAAATCTTCTCGAAAAGGACGTCCAGACTGGGCGCTTCGACCAGCGTTTTCACAAACTCCTTTTCCTTTACCAGCCGCGCGATCGAGGCCAGGACCTTCAAGTAGTCGCGCTCGTCTTCATTGGCGATCAACAGGAAGACGAGATGAATATTTTCGTGGTCCTTGAGTCCGTCGTACTCAATTCCCCCCTGGCTGCGGCCAACGGCAAAGATAAACCGGCGCGGCATCTTGATGCGAATATGCGGCAGTGCCACCCCGTTGCCGAGGTAGGTTGTCATGGTCTTCTCCCGCTCCATCAGCGCGTTGAAGAGCGCGGTCCGGTTCAGATCCTTGAACCGGCTGACCGAAACCGACAGAAGTTCCTTGAGCGCCCCTTTCAGGTCGCCGCTCTCAAGGTCAATAACCCGGCTTCTCGTTACAAACTTATCTAAACGCATCGGAACCAGAGAATTAAAGAACACTCCCGGCCGATGGACGCAAGGCTAAAATCCGATTTGGCTCAAATTAATCAATCCTCCCACTCCAGGGCGCCCTTCTTGTATTCGTACAGAAGCCCGATGACCAGCACTGCAAGAAAGAACATAACCGGCGCCAGGATGGGAATTCCAGCCGCAATGAACTCGCGAAAAACCAGCACCCACGGGATCAGGAACACAATCTCGATATCGAACAGGATAAAAAGCATCGCCACGATATAGAACTTCACGGCGAAGCGGGTGGCGGTCCGGCCTTCCGAGGGAATGCCGCATTCGTAAGCGGTGTCGCTGCTCCGGTTCGCCCTGCCCCGCTGACCGAAAATCTGGCTCGCTACCAGAATCACCGCCGCCAGCCCGCCGGCCAGCAGTATCTGCACCAGCACCGGGACATAATCAATAAGCGCATCGTGTGTTCCCATTGGATACGAGAAGAACGCGCGCGCCGGAGTTTTTCAAGCGCCAATTCCGCGACAATTAAGCCGCCCCCACGGCTTTTTCATTTGGCCTCTGAAGGCCGCATGAAAAAGCATTTCAGATCGTGAATTTGAAATTTGAGATTTTTGGTTAAAAAAAGCGGATTAAAGCTTGCAAATGAAAAGACCGTGAAGCCGCCCCCCCTGAAACCTGAACTCCCGAGACCGCCTCAGCCGTCCCCTTCGGCCGGAAGCCGCACCCATTCAGCCGCGTCCGGATCGTTGGATCCGACTCCGATCTGCTCGGAGAATTCCAGCAGAGACAGGAAGGCTTCGAGTTCGCGAAAGCCGCGCGCTTTTCTTTCACAGTTGATCTTTTCCACCATCAGGGCATCGAGCAGCACGGGATCCGCGCTCATCCAGAGCTCGGGCTTGGACGCCGTGTACAGGGACCGGAATGAGGGTCCTCCGATAAACTGAAACGACTCAAGCGTGGCGAGATTGAGCACCCAACCGCGCCGGAGCTCGGGAATCGCCGCCATTTCGGCCGCCGCAGCGGGTCCGGTCGAGCGACTGGAGAGGAAACGGCTGGTGTTGCTCGCGTTCCAGAGCGTGGCGTTGAGCAGGGCGCCGTTGACGCCCAGTTGCGGATGATCCGTATAACGCGGCAGGTTGATCCAAAAGTCCGCCTCGTGCAAAAGCGGATACGGGAGATAACTTTTCCGGTCCTCGCCAACGGCCTCTTCTTCCGAAACCTCCACACCAAACTGCTGAAGGCGCCGAAAATCGGTCCGCGGGGGAAGCGGGCTCTCGTAATGCCAGTCGGGGTCGTAGTGCCGCCCCGTTTCCAGGGCGTAGACGGGCGAGCCTTCGAATTCGTCGCCTTCGCGGTCCGAGCGCGGCAGGAATCCGGACTGCCGCAGCCGATAGCGGCTAAGGTCGACCAGGAAGATATCCCGCCGGGCGTAACCCCGCTCTTCCAGGCTCTCAACGACCGCCCGTACCAGTGAACGAGGCGTGGCGAGCCCCGGTCCCGAATGGGTGTATACCTTCAGCCCGACCCTCCCCTGCTCGCCCGGCTCCACTGGCGATCCGCGCTTTTCCTCGAAGCTGGCCAACAACCCCTCCACCGCCGTCCTGTAATTCTCCTCCGAAAACGACGGCATCCTGTGTGTCCAGACGAGAGGTCCGGACGGAACGGCCTCCGTCTCGCCCGCGTCCGTTACCGCGAATCCCGAAACCAGCAGAACGACTGCCAACCAGGCGGCCCCAATCCGGAAAAAGAACCGGCCCCCGGCGGCACGGGCCGCCTCCCCGGACGCGAAGAATCCCTCCGGCGTTGCCGATTCGCCCCTTGTCCGCCCTGAGTCCTCTGTGATCCGACGTCCCATCATTCCTGAAGAACCGTCCGGCCCTTTCCGGTCCGTTTCCTCACCCGTCCTCTTGACACGTTTGCAGCAGCGGTCAACATTAACCCTGTCCGAGGAGAATCGCCAGGAATGACGCGCGACGTTCGACCGTTAACCCGCCCCTTCTCCACCCAGGTTCGCCGGCTCCGACCCGCGTTCCCCGCCCGTTCCGGTCCGGGCACCCCGGCAAAACGAGCCTGATGTCGCCCTCCCGGATCCGCGCCCTTGTCCACTGCAATGGCTGTCATCAAACAGAACAGTATCGAAGATCTCAAGAGCCGCATCAACATCGTGGATGTGGTGGCCTCGGTTGTCGCCCTCAAGCGGAGTGGTTCCCAGTACAAGGGATTGAGCCCGTTCAACCCCGAAAGGACCCCGTCCTTTTTCGTCTCGCCCGAAAGGAACATGTTCAAGTGCTTCAGCAGCGGGATGGCGGGAGACATTTTCACGTTCGTCATGGAGACCGAACGTTTGACCTTCTACGAGGCCGCGGAAACGCTGGCTCAGCGGTTCGGGATCGAGTTGGAGTACGAAAAAGGCGGTCTGGACAGGCAGGAGCGTTCGCTTCGCCAGATGATCTTTGAGATTCACGAAATCGCCGCCGGGTATTTCCGGGAGCAGTTTCTTTCGGAAGCGGAGGACGCCGCGTTCACGCGCCGCTACTGGGAAGAGGAACGCGGGTTCGACGCCGGTTTGGCGGAATCCTTCCGCATCGGTCTGGCACCGCCGGACGGTTCCGGGCTCCGGCAGCGCCTGACTGACAAGAAGTTTCCACTGGAGGCCCTGCGGCAATCCGGGCTCTTCTACGAACGCGGCCAGGCCAATCGCCCCGAAGCCCTCCACGCCCGTTTTCGCAACCGCCTGATGATCCCGATCCGTGATCACCAGGGGCGGGTGGTCGCGTTTACCGCCCGCCAACTGGAAATCACCCCAAAGGACGACCCAACCCACGAGGCCAAGTACATCAATTCCCCGGAGACTCCCATTTTCAGCAAGAGCCACCTGCTCTTCGGGCTTGACCGCGCACGGATGGAGGTGGGCGACGAGACTTCCTTCCTGCTTGTCGAGGGACAGCTCGACGTCATCCGTTGCCACGAACAAGGTCTCAAGACCGCCGTGGCGCCTCAGGGGACCTCGATCACCGAAAGCCAGCTCGCCTTGCTCAAACGCTACGCTCCGGCGCTGGAATGCCTGCTGGACTCCGATTCCGCCGGTCAAAAGGCCGCTCTCCGGCTCCTGCCCCAGGCGTTCAAGGTCGGCATAGAGGTCCGCTTCCTGACCCTTCCCGAGGGCGAGGATCCGGACACCTACCTGCGGAAGGGAGGCTCCCAGGCCCTTGCGTCCCTGCGTGCCGACGCCGTCGACGCCATTACCTTCGCCACACGGAACGTTCTCCCCGATCCGGCCGGGACCAGTCCCGAAAAAAAGACCCAGGCTCTGGAGCAACTCTTTGAAATCATCCGGCAATCCGAATCCGAAATCGTGCGGAGCGAACACCTCAGACGCGTTTCCCGCCTCGCCCGGCTGCCCGAGGCGGCTGTGCTGGACGATTTCCAGCACTACCTTCGCAGGCGCCGCCGTACGGCTCCGGCTTCCGCCGCCGACAAAAAAGAATCCGGAGCTCCCGCCGCTCCAAAAAAACTTTCAACCGCCACCGAGACACTGGTCGCCATCTGCCTGCACGACGACTATTTGGGAAAGCCGATTGCCGAGGTGCTCGATCACGACTGGCTCGACAACGGGAAGGTCGACGATCGGCTCCTGAACCGCCTGCTGGCTGAGTTCGAGCACGACGAATGGCAGGGGGCCGATCAGATCGACAGCTTGCTTGAAACGATCGAGGAAAAGCATTTTGCCTACTCCATCCTGTTCCGCAAACCCTACCATGACGACCCCGAAAAACTGGCCAATCAGGCGCTCAAGGCGCTTCATATCGACCACCTGAACCGGAAAATTAAGCAGATAGAGCTTGAAATAGCCAACAATCAGGAAATACTGGATGATGGAATAGTTTTTTTGCAGAGAAAGATCATCGAACACCGTCGCAGGAAAACCCATCCACCGAAGCTAGAAGTCACTTAATATCAAGCCATGCCTCGCAAGAAGAAAACCGCCACCCAGAACACCGCCACCGCAGAGACGCTGCAAGCGACCGTCAACGAAAAGATCCGGCATTTGATCAGGCTTTCCAAAGAGCAGGGTTACCTCACCTTCGGCGACATCAATCAGGCACTTCCCAAGAACGTCGAGAACCCGGAAGAAATCGAAAACATCATTTCGATCCTCGAAAACCTGGAGATCGAGATTCTCGACGCGGACGAAGTCGACAACTACAAGAAGAAGCAGGAAAACACGGAGGAAGAGGAGGTCCGTGCCTCTCAATACGATATTCTGGACGATCCCGTCCGTATGTACCTCAAGCAGATGGGGCAAGTCCCTCTGCTCACGCGGGAACAGGAGGTGGAGATCTCGAAGCGCATTGAAAATGCGGAGCTTCGCGCCCAGAAGGAATTGTTTTCGGTCGGACTGGCAGCGAATTTCATGGCCTGCCTCGGAAAGAAGCTCCTGAACCGTGAAGAGCGCTTTGACCGCGTGGTTCTCGACAAGAAAATCGACAGCCGCGAGAACTATTTCAAGAACCTGCCCAAACTCATCGAGGCGACCGAAAGGTCGGAGGGCAACGCGCAAAGCGCCTGGCAGGACGTGCTTAAGGCACGCAGCGAGGCCGACCGCAAAAAGGCGCTCACCCGCTTCCGCCGGAATGAGACGGCACTGAAGGGCCATTTCCGCAAATATTGTTTCAAACTCAAGGTCTTCGAAGAGCTGCTCGAAACCCTCGCCCCGATCGCCCTGGAGATCCACCGCATCAACCACAGCCTTGAGGCGGCCAGGAAGCCGAAAACGAAAAAGGACAGCCTGATCGACCCGAAGCCGCTCAAGAAGCGCCTGAACGAGATCGAAGCGGAGTTTCGAATCGAGCCGGACAAGCTGACCCGCCTGGTGCGCGAAGTGCGCAAGGCGATGCGTGAAGCCCACAGGGCCAAGACCGAAATGGTCGAAGCCAACCTGCGCCTGGTAATCAGCATCGCCAAAAAGTACACCAACCGCGGCCTCTCCTTCCTCGATCTTATCCAGGAAGGCAACATGGGGCTTATGAAAGCGGTGGAGAAGTTCGAGTACCGGCGCGGCTACAAGTTCTCCACCTATGCGACGTGGTGGATCCGGCAGGCGATCACCCGCTCCATCGCCGACCAGGCGCGGACCATCCGGATCCCGGTCCACATGATCGAGACCCTCAACAAGGTGATGCAGGTGCAGAAGCAGCTTCTCCAGGAATTCGGCCATGAGCCCACTTCCGAGGAAGTGGCCGAGGAAATGCAGCTTCCGGTGGAGCGTGTTCAGGCGATCATGAAGATGGCCCAGCAGCCCATCAGTCTCCAAAGTCCGGTGGGCGACGGCGACGACACCAATTTCGGCGATTTCATCGAAGACAAGGGCGCGGAAAATCCCTACGATATGACGGCGTTCAGTCTTCTGCGCGACAAGATCGTCGACGTGCTCGACAGCTTGACCGAGCGCGAGCGAAAAGTCCTTTCTTTGCGCTTCGGACTCGTCGACGGATACAGCCGGACCCTGGAGGAAGTCGGGCGCCAGTTCAAAGTCACCCGCGAACGCATCCGCCAGATCGAGGCCAAAGCGCTGCGCAAGATGCGCCACCCGACCCGCATTCGCCAGCTTCACGGTTTCTTCGACGCCGACCAGCTCGAAAACAATCTCAAGCAGGTTCGCAATGCGTCCGGCGGCAGCGGCTCCTGAGCAGAGGCGTCCAACCGGAGGATTCCCCCTCGTTATCGCGGTGCTGCTGCTTATCGCGGCCAACCTCGGCGGTTGCGCCACTCTCTCGTCGGATCAGGAAGCCGAGCGGACCCTCTTCCCGTCGTCACTGGCGGTGGTCGGCCACGTCGTCTGGGTCGACCGCTCGGAGAACACGGCGGTCATCGAACTCAAACCGGGAGCCTCCGTTTCGATTCAACCGCTCCTCGCCCGAAACGACGCCATGGTCGAAACCGCCCGCCTTCAGGCCACCGCCATGCGGCAGGGGCAAACTCTGGGGACACGGATCGTCGACGGCCTGCCGAACGTCGGCGACGAGGTGGTTGTGCGGAGGGAGCGGGAGTGAACCCTCCAATCGCATTTTATTCTGGCCAACAAACCCGCTGCGTCGGATCCTATGCCGACTGATTTAACGACATGGATTTCGACCTGGCCAGATCCTCAGCAACGGACATTCCCCCCATGGATTTCAAGGCGGAACTCAACGAGGAACAGTACGAAGCCGTCACAGCCGAACCGGGCCCCGCGCTCGTTCTGGCCGGAGCGGGCTCGGGCAAGACTCGCACGCTCACCTACCGCGTGGCCTACCTACTTTCCAAGGGGGTTGCGCCGAATGAAATCCTCCTGCTCACCTTCACCAACAAGGCAGCCCGGGAAATGCTTCATCGCGTCGAGGAACTTACCGGTGTTCCCGGCCGCCGCTTCTGGGGCGGCACGTTTCATCATGTCGGACACCGCATCCTCCGCATTCACGGGGAACCGGTCGGGCTCAAATCAGGATTCACCATCCTCGACCAGTCCGACGCCGAATCGTTTCTCGGAGACCTCGTCAAGGAACGGGACCCAACGTTCTTCAAGGAGAAAACGCATCCGCGCGCACGCCAGCTCGGCGAGATCTTCAGCATGTCGCGCAACACCTGCCATCCCCTCGAAGAGAGCATTCGCCGGTTTCATCCCCAGCACGAAGAGCTGACCGGGCGCATGCTCCCGCTGTTCGAGGCCTACATGGAAAGGAAGCTCAAACAGCAGGTCGTCGATTACGATGACCTGCTGGAATACCTTCTGAAGCTGCTCCGGGAAGATGCCGAGACCGCCCGCCACTACCAGGAACGCTTTCGTCATCTCCTGGTCGATGAGTATCAGGATACCAATACGCTCCAGGCGAACATCGTCGATACCATCGGCGTTCACCACCGCATCATGGCAGTGGGCGACGACGCGCAGTGCATCTATTCCTGGCGGGGAGCGAACTATGACAACATCGTCACGTTCCCCGACCGCCATCCCGGCGCCGCCGTGTACAAGATCGAAACCAATTACCGGAGCACACCCGAAATTCTCGATCTGGCCAACCGGGTGCTGGTCAACCAGGTTCCGGCCAGCGGGTTTTTCAAGGAGCTGCGCGCCTTTCGCGGGCACCGCGCCCGGCCCTACATGGTCCAGACCATGGACTCGCGGGAACAGGCCCAGTTTCTGATCAAACGAATCGAGGGCCTCACCTCCGAGGGTTACAACCTGTCCGATATCGCCGTTCTCTACCGGGCGCACTTTCAAGCCATGGAGCTGCAGATGGAGCTCGCACGGCTCAGTATCCCTTTCCAGATCACCAGCGGGGTCCGCTTCTTCGAACAGGCGCACGTCCGCGACCTGGTGGCTCAGCTTCGGTTCGCCTACAATCCCAATGATCTGACCGCCTTCCAGCGTACGGCCGGCCTCCTGCCCAAGGTCGGACCCAAAACCGCGTCCAAGCTTCACCAACACGCGCTCGAAATCGCCCGCGACCGGAATATTTCCGTCGTCGACGCCCTGCAGTCGGAAAAGCTTGTATCGAAGGTTCCCAAAGCAGCCGCCGACGAATGGCCCTCCCTTGTACAGTCTCTCAAAGACGTCGCTGAATCGTGCCGCGCAGGGGCTCCGTCCGCGACCGTTCAACTCGCGGTCGCCGGCTGGTACGAGGACTATCTGCGCGGCGCCTACAGTAACTTCCACGCCCGCCAGGAGGATCTCCGGAGTCTTGTGGGATTCGCCGGGCGCTTCGAGGACATGCAGGACATGCTCGCGCAGCTCGTGCTGCTCAATTCCGAAACCAGCGATCGCTCCGTCGATCCGGATGCGGACGCCCTGCGCCTCACCACGGTCCACCAGGCCAAGGGCCTTGAGTTTCCGGTGGTCTTTGTTATCGGACTGGCCGAGAACCTGTTTCCCCTGCGCCGCGCAGTGGAAGAAAACAACCTGGAGGAGGAGCGCCGCCTCTTTTACGTAAGCGTCACCCGAGCCAAAGACGAACTGTACCTTTGCTTCCCGACGATCGGGCGCTCGAACGGGCCCGCCCTCTCCCTCAAGCCGAGCCGCTTCCTTCAGGATCTTCCGACCCATCTCTACGAGTCGCTTCGCATCCAGCGGGAACGGGTGTGGTAGGGTTGATTCTTCCTTGCCAACCGGTTTCGGGAAGACAGAGAATGCCTGCCCCGGAATCCAGTTATCATGACCTACACATCCGCTTTCCCGTCTGGCAAGATCCCCCTCATCCCGTTCCCTCGGGCCCTCAAGATGACTGCGTTCGGCCTGCTCGGGTCGGTTTTACCAACTGCGTTCGCCCCGGAATCGGCGGCCGCGGAGATTGTCCGCGTGATCCCCGAATTTCGCGCAGAGGAATCCTTTCACCGCATCTCCGAATATTTTACCGGCCGCGAGAACCCGGGACGCCGGGCCATCCTGCGTTCGGATCCCGACATTCGCGAAGGTTTTTATCTGAAAGTCCGCCTGCGCCGAACGGATCGTGAAACCTTTCCGGAAGGCACCGCCATTCTCGAAGTGGCTATGCCCGACGAGCAGCGCACCCGGGAATACGAATACGCACTCGACACCGTCACCCGGCGCCGGCCCCTGATTATGACCGGGATCACGGGCGACGACTGGCCCGCGGAGCTGGAGCGCCCGCTCGCCTGGAAAATTTCGTTCTTCGACCCTGACGGCGACCTTCTCGACTCCGAACAGAGTTTTCTCTGGGCGATGCCCGACGACGAGCAGGAATGATTCGGAACGCTCAGTCCGTCGGGGCGGGTTCGGTACCCTGGCCTGACGGTTGCCGCTTCGCCCGTCTTGGAGCCGGACTCTCATTCACCCCTCCTTTAACGTTTCGATAACGAAACGCAGCAGAAGGGGCGGGAAGACGGCCTCATTGCCTACCGTCCAACGCCCGGGTTGTCCGGATCCCACATCCATCCCGGGGGATCGTCGTCGTCTTCCCCGTTGGCGGTATAGATCGCGCCGCCGGCCACGACAAAGTTGGCCCGGTTGTTGTGCCGGTAGGTTTCGGTGTGAAACTCGTTGTAGTTATTGCGATGCATGTGCCAGTTACGGGCACGGTCGCCGAAAACGATCGTATTCTGATGATCGGCCAGCCATTCCATGTTGGTCCGCGAACTCTCCCCCGGAGGCGCGTTGGTCCAGTCAACCTCGAAGACTTCGGTATTCATGGCGTAGCTGATATAGTTGGGGCCATGGTTGTGCATGATCGGGTCCGAGGGGCAGTTGCCGATTGTATCGATCCTTCCACCGTCCCTGTGCCCGAACCACCAGGGATTGGAGACTCCCTCGAGTTCATACCCCGCGTACGGTCCAAGCTGTTCCACCCAACCCAGATTCCGCCCATCCGGCATCCTTTGCTGGGCCCTGGGAACAAGACCGTCATTATCGTTCGCATACATCACCCAGGCACTGTGCCACTGGCGGAGATTGCTTTGACACACCGAGTTTCGGGCGGACTCCCGCACGCTGCTGACCACGGGAATCAGAATCGCGGCCAGAATGCCGATGATCGCGATGACAGTCAGCAATTCAATCAGGGTGAAGCCAACCCGCTGCTTCGGAACGGGCCACGAAAAGGAAGATTCGGTTTTCAAGTTCATTTCCGGGTACTCACCGCGGCACAGGTATCAGACGTTCACCGAAAAATCGATTAGCGTCTTCAAACAGGGCAACGGAATTTCGGGTTCTTCGTTGGTTTCTTATTCGGGAGACTCAGATAGTGTCTGAATTATAAGTAATAATCACAAAACAATTCGTTAAAGTCAACAGGCAGATAAAATTTTCATTTTTGAGCCCCCGAAAAATCAGTCATCCCATGACACTCCGGCACGGACCCCGTTGCACCGATTCCTGACCAGCCGGAACTGAATTCCAATCTTGCGCTACAGCGGGTGCCACGGAACCTTTATTCCAGTTGAATTCCACCGCTTCAGTCAAAAAGGAACGGGCCCGCATGGTCACCTGGACTCCCTGGCGGGCCCTGGAACCCGAATTCCCGATGGGCGGCCTCTCTCTCGCCGAAACCCTTGACGGGGGGCAGGCGTTCCGGTGGCACGGCGACGGAGACGGGGTCTGGACGGGTCAATGGGCGGACGTGGCCGTCCGGCTCCGGCTGAATGACCACGGCCGGCTCGAATGGTCGGCGCCGGTGGAGTTGGGAAAAAAGGTCCCCGAGGCCCTCCGCCGCTATTTCGCCCTTGACCGGGATTTTGTTGAACTGGCCGATCGGCTTCCCTGGCGCAGTGATCCGCATCTGGCCCGGGCGATCGAAACCTTTCCCGGTTTGCCCATTCTCCGGCAACCCCTGCCCGAAACGCTACTCGCTTTTCTTTGCAGCGCCACCAAGCAGATCGTTCAGATCAAGCAAATGCTCGGATTGCTTGCGGAACGATTCGGCCGGGAGGTTCTTCCCGGATTCCGTGCACTCCCGGATTGGAACAGGCTCGACTCCGTGTCCGAGACGGATCTGCGCGCCTGCGCGCTCGGCTTTCGCGCCCGTTACATCAAGGCCGTCGCCCGCATCCTCGGAGGCCGGCCCGGCTGGGAGGAAACCCTGACCGCCCTGCCCTATCCCGAGGCCCGGGACTGGCTGATGCAGCTCCCCGGAGTCGGAGAAAAAGTCGCCGACTGCGTGCTCCTCTTCGGCGCGGGAAGACTGGAAGCGTTCCCGGTGGACGTCTGGATTCTCAAGGTCATGCGGCAACGTTATCATTTGGAGGACTGGACGTTACATCAGATTGCCCAGTTCGGCCGGATCCATTTCGGTTCCGCCGCCGGCCTGGCGCAGCAATACCTGTTCGCTTACGAACGTCGCGTTGCAGCCGCGGCGAAACCGCCAAACTGAGACAGCTCGGACACGTCACCGCTAGTTTCCTAATCAACTGTGCACCATGGAGTTTCATGATTTTTCCATCGAGTCATTGCTCGGCCCGGCACTGGCCGCCGGGGTCATCCTGTTTTTCGTCCTGCTTCGCCTCCTCTGGCGGCGCGAGCGGGACCATTTCCCGTTCGAGCCGCGCGACAGCCTCATGACGGAAACGGAACTCGCTTTCTTCGGGATTCTCGAACAGGCGCTCGAAGACAGCTACCGGATCTATTCAAAGGTCCGGCTCGAGGACATTATCCAGGTGAAGCCCGGAATCGAAAAAGCCACCGCTTTCGCCGCCCGGAACCGGATCAAATGCCGCCACATTGATTTTGTTCTGTGCGATCCCGAGACCCTGAAAATACTTGCCTCCATCGAGCTGGATGACCGTTCGCACGAACGTCCCGAACGCATGGACCGGGATGATTTTGTGGACGAAGCCCTCCGCGTCTGCGGCATTCCCTGCATCCGGTTTCCCGTCCAACGCAACTACAGTTCCCGTGAAATCCGTCAGGCGGTCGAAGACTGCGCGTTGGAGGAATAGGGATTGCGATGGACGCCACCCGTCCTCAGCAACATCCCCTTTTTTCCGCGCGGCGGAGAAGCCGGCGCCGGGCCGAGCGTATCCATGTTTCAGATTTTGGAAAATCCGTGAAACTGGCCAGTGACGCCAGCAGGCGGTCCTCACGATCGACGCCGGCGGCTTGCAGTAATGCGTAATCCTGGAGACTCTCGGCGAAAATTTCCCAGCGCAATGAATCGTTCGGGCCCTCCGGGCCGGGATACAGCATAAACGTGTCCCCGTAGGGCCAGTTCGGCCAGCCGTGTCCGTCGTGAACGGTAAATGGGTCGATCAGTTCACGCGTCTGCGACCGGTACCAGTAGTTGGCGCCCCAATGCAGAAACCCCTGGAAAGGCCACCTGTAAAAGAGCCATCCGTTCATCCGGATCTTCGGCAGCGGCGTATCCAAAAGGCGCGTAACGTGACTTCCCCGCTGGCTGCAGCAGTAGTAACACCAGCCCTGAATTCCCTCCTCGACAAACGGGAGGGCGTGGTTGATCGCGGCCACAGGCGTATCAGTCAGGCCTTCCCTCGCAAAATTGATGTCGGAAATCGCGTCCATTATATTCATCCACGGAGCGATCTCCTTAACCATCGAGCGGGCGGCCCGGTAGTTGTCAAGATGATGGCCGCGTGGTTCGTCGGACAGATGAAAGAAACTCCGCCCCGCAAGCCCTTCTTTCACGAGGAACCGGTGCAGCGCCGGAAGCAGCTGTTCCAGAAAGCGCCGGTAGACGGGAGATGTGGCGGCTTCTCCGGCGCTCCAAAGGAGCTTTTCCTCCTTCCCCTGCCCCTCGTAGACCCGAACCGCACGCTCCACCCCCCACTGGGTAAACAGATGCGGCCATTCGAAGTAACGCAGCCCGCAATTCCGAGCGGTCTTGAGGAATCGCCGGACATCCCGCCAGTCGAACCGGTAGCGATCCTTCCCCTCGCGGAAAACGCGCAGCAGTTGGGTCGGACGTTTCACACCGTCCAGGGACGGCGTCAGCAGCGGCACGTACAGGGTGTCCTGTCCGTGTTCGCTCAGGTTCTTGAGGTACCGCGGCAGCATTTCCCAAAACCGCGGCTCAAACGCTTCCATCCCGTAGTAATCGAGCAACGCGTCGCAATAAAACCAGTTGCTCACCCGAAACCCGCGCCGCTGACGGAGAGTCACATCCGCCACATTGACGGTAAAGACGTGCCGGCGCAGGAGTTTTCCCTCGGCATACACGGCAACACTGATCCGATGGGAACCGGGTTTTATCTTCCGGCGCGGGATAACCGAGATCCAAAAAGCGTGCGTTTCGCGGGCGGGAAGCCGCAGGGTGTCTCCGTCGAACAAGGGATCCGGCACGTACCCGGGAATCCGGTCGAAACCGTCAATTTCGCCGGGCGGCGCCTGCCAGTTGTGATGCGGCACCGGAACGTAGCCGATCCGCCGTACACGGAGTTTCCATTCCTTCGGTCCCCGGACCGCCACCCGAACCTCCACCGGACGGGGAACCGGCTCGTTCTCCGCCTCGACACGCCGCATTCCCAGTTGAAAACTGAAACGCTCGTTGCCGGCGACTTCGAGGGTCAACGACCGATTCGGTTGGACGGGAGTCCCGGGAAAATGCCGGTTAAGTGAAGTCTTCAGCCAAGTCTTGAGTGTCTTTTTCATCAATCAACGAGTCGTGTTCGGGTAAACCTTCTTCCATATTCCGCCTTATTTTTTTCGCCATGGCCCAGGTTCAAGGCTCCGGCTCGCACAACCGTCCAGGAGTCTGTCGGGCTTCGCCGACAGGCTGCCAGCTCAGTAGCTGCGGCCTTCCTGTTTTTCGTAGAAGTTAACAAAGGCCTTGTTGACCACCTTGAAGCCGCCCGGGGTGGGAAAGTCGCCGGTGAAGTACCAATCGCCGTGGTGGTCCGGCAGGGAGCGGTGGAGGTTTTCGATGGACTGGAACACGACCTGAATCTCTCCGTGCCAGTCGTCGAGTTTCGGGCGGACGAGTTCCGAAATCTTGGCGGAAATCTCCTCCGCCGAAAACGGATCGTAGATCCGCTTGACGCGGTTGGTGATCTTCTTCATCGGCTTTTCCACCTCGGTCAGGCACTCCCGGTACACTTCCGTAATCAAGTCGCTCATTCCGCGCTCCTTGATCAGAGCAATCGCCGCTTCGAACGCGATAAACTTACCGAGTTCCGACATGTCGATCCCGTAGCAATCGGGATAGCGGATCTGCGGGGCAGTGGAGGCGATAATGATTTTACTGGGATTGAGCCGGGAGAGGATTTTGAGAATGGAGAACCGAAGCGTGGTTCCGCGCACAATGGAGTCATCGATACACACCAGCGCGTCCTCCGGTCCCACGACCCCGTAACTGATATCGTAGACGTGCGAAGCCAGGTCCCGGCGCCCTCTTTCCTGGCTGATGAAAGTCCGCAGTTTGATGTCTTTATGGGCGATCTTTTCGCTGCGGGGCCAGTTCGATATGATCAATTCATCGAGCAACTCCTCCGTAATCGTCCCCGCGCGGGAAGCTTTGAGTATCTCCTCTTTGACCTCCTGCCGCCGCCGGGCACGGAGTTCCTCCATCACCCCGTAATAAGCCACCTCGGCGGTGTTCGGGACGTAGCCGAAAACCGCGTGATCGAGATCGTAATCGATGCTTTTGAGAATCTGCCCGGTCAGCGCCGCCCCCAGAGCCTTGCGCTCGAGGTAGATATCCGGATCGTTGCCGCGGGAAAAATAAATTCTTTCAAACGTGCAGCAGGCGGGCTGGGCGTTTTCGGCGAAAGGCTTTTCGTAGAAGGAACCGTCCTGCTTCATCACCACGACATGTCCGGGCCGGACCGCGTGAACCTGATCGGCCCGCGCGCTGAAAACCGTCATCAGAGGAGCCCGCTCCGAGGCGACGGCCAGAACCTCGTCATCCATGTAGTAATGACAGGGCCGAATTCCGGCCGGATCGCGGAGCGCAAACGTGTCGCCGTTGCCCACCATTCCCACGATGGTGTAACCGCCGTCCCACTCGCGTGAAGCTTCGGAGATCACCTGGGCCGGATCCAGTTCTTTCCCGAGTTCCTCGACCGCCTCGGTACCGTTTTTGCCCTGACGGGAAAACTCTTCGTACAGACGCTCGTGCTCGACATCGAGGTGGTGGCCCACCTTTTCCAGAAGCGTCTGGGTGTCGGAATCGTAGATCGGATGCTGGCCCATCTCGATCAGGCGATCGTTCAGCTCGGGGGTATTGGTCAGATTGAAGTTTCCGGCGATAACCAGGTTCTTCGCGGGCCAGTTGCTCTTTCGAAAATACGGATGGCAGGACCCGAGCGTGTAGCCGCCGAATGTCCCGTAGCGAAGGTGCCCCAGATAGATTTCCGCGCCATAATCGAAGTTCTGTTTGACGGTAGAGGCAAACTCGGGATGGACGACTCCGGACTTTTCGAGCTTGCTGTAACCCTTCAAGACGTTGCGAAAGATCCGGTCCAGGGGATTGGTCTTGATGTTCCGCGTCCGGAAGATGTAGGGCTGCCCGGCCGGCATTCCCAGCTTCATCGCCGCAACGCCGGCGCCGTCCTGTCCCCGGTTGTGCTGCTTCTCCATCAGCAGAAACAGCCGATGGAAGCCGTACAGGCAATTGCCGTATTTGTCCTGGTAATATTGAAGCGGTTTTCGCAGCCGGACCACAGCAACGCCGCACTCATGTTTGATAGGATCGCTCATCGATTAGATTAAAGGCAACGCTCCACCGTAAGACGGAAGAAATGTATCGCAGTTCATTCCGGAATTCCAGGCAGTCGCATGGCGTCGGGAATGGCTTTTTGCCAGGCGTTTCTAAGCTCGTCCACCGGCCAGGTCCATTTATCGGACCGGCCCTCCAACGCAACCGAGAGTTCCGGTTGTTCCACAACGCTCCCGATCACGGAAGCGGAAATCCCGGCGTTCCGGGCTTCGTCCGTGACGGCCTCGTCCGCGCCCGCCTCGACCGCCAGCAAAACCCGTCCCTGACTCTCCCCGTAGAACAGCGCGTCCAGGCGCGTGCCCCCGGCGATAGCCTTCAGAACGAGCTCCGCCCCGAGTTGCCTCTCGCCAAACAGCATCTCGGCCACGGCAACCAGCAATCCGCCTTCGGCCAGATCGTGAGCGGCGTCGACCCGGCCCTCGCGAATCCGATCCCGTACAAACTCCTGAAGCCTCTTTTCCGCTTCCAGGTCGACCCGGGGGGCATCACCCGTCTTAAGGTCGTGGCAGACACCAAGGTAGGCGCTTCCCCCGAGTTCGTCGGGGTAGCCTCCGAGAAGGATCAGTCGTTCACCGGATTTGCGGCAGAACTGTCCGGTGATGTGTTCGGGGTCCTCGATCAGTCCGGCGACGGATACCACCGGCGTCGGATCCACGGCGCCCTTCTGATTCTCGTTGTAAAGGCTGACATTGCCGCCGACCACGGGAACATCGAACGCGCGACAGGCGTCGGCCAGGCCGCGCACGCTTTCCTCCATGGCATAAAAGACTTCGGGCTTGTAGGGGTTGCCGAAGTTCAGATTGTCGGTCATGGCGAGGGGAACCGCACCACTGCAGGCGAGATTGCGCAGGCACTCGACCATTGCGATCAGGCCACCGCGGTAGGGGTTCAGGTAACAGTAGCGTCCGTTGCAGTCGTTCGCAATGGCGACGTACTTTTCCTTGTCATCAAGGCGCAGGCGGACCACCGCGGCGTCGCTGCCGGGCCCGAGAACGGTTCCGGCCATCACCATGTGATCGTACTGCTGGTAAACCCACCGTTTGGAGGCGATCGTCGGGTGTGAGAGCAGCCGCGGGAGCGCGTCGCGAAGCCTCTCCGGAGCGGGATCGCCGAGGCTTTCCGGCTTCCAGCCGCCGGTTTCCCGAAGGTAGGCCGGTTCACGGGATTCGCGGTGGTAGACGGGCCCTTCGTCGGTCAGCAGTTTGGCGGGAATGTCGGCGACGGGCACACCGTGGTGTTTCACCACCATGCGATCCCCGCCGGTCACCTCACCCACCTGCTCGGCGTGCAGGTCCCACTTCTCAAAAATCTCTTCGATCTCCTTTTCGCGTCCCCTTTGCACGATGACCAGCATCCGCTCCTGGCTTTCCGAGAGCATAATCTCGTAGGAGTTCATGCCGGCCTCGCGCTGGGGAACGCGATCGAGTTCGATTTCGATTCCCGCGTTGCCGCGGGCCGCGGTTTCGCAACTGGAGCAGGTCAGCCCGGCGGCGCCCATGTCCTGGATGCCGACCACGAGACCGGGGACAGCCATCATCTCAAGACACGCCTCCATGAGGAGTTTTTCCATGAACGGGTCGCCCTTCTGTACCGCGGGCCGGTCGGCCTGACTTTCCTCGGTCAATTCACGCGAAGCAAAACTCGCCCCGCCGAGCCCGTCGCGCCCGGTCGAGGCACCGACATAAAAAACCGGGTTGCCGACGCCTGAAGCGGCGCCGCGCTTGATCTGATCGTGACGCAGCACGCCGAGGCAGAGCGCGTTCACCAGCGGGTTCCCCTCGTAACACGGATCGAAGTACACGTCGCCCCCAACCGTGGGAATGCCCATGCAATTTCCGTAGTGGGCAATCCCGGCCACCACGCCGCGAAAAAGGTGGCGAACGGTTTCGGACTCCAGATCGCCGAAGCGGAGGGAATTGGTCAACAGGGCCGGGCGCGCCCCCATCGTAAAGATGTCACGGATAATCCCGCCCACCCCGGTTGCCGCCCCTTCGAAGGGCTCGACGGCGCTGGGATGGTTGTGGGATTCGATTTTGAACGAAATCGCCCATCCCTCCCCGATATCGATGACCCCGGCATTCTCTTCCCCGGCCTTGACCAGCACTTTTCCGTACGGCAGATCGGTCCTTTTCTTCTCGGTCGGGAATCCCTTGAGCAGGGGACGGGAGTTCTTGTAGGAGCAGTGCTCCGACCACATCACGCTGAAGATTCCCAGTTCGGTCAGAGTCGGCTCGCGTCCGAGATCGTTGAGGATCTTCTCGTACTCCTCCGGAAGGATCCCGTGCTTCTTGATGAGCTCGGGAGTGATTTCGACGTTGAGGACCGGGTCCGGATTGGGCGGAAGTTTTTGCGATACCGTCATGGGAAAATCATACTTTGACATCGGCCGCGCTCCGGGCCGTTTCCACGACCGCCTTGAGAATGGGAACGCCGTCGCGGCTGGGATGGAATGTTTCCACCGCGCGCTCCGGATGCGGCATCATGCCGATAACATTGCCCATTTGATTGCGAATCCCGGCAATGTCACCGACGGAACCGTTGGGATTCTCCAACTGCGGATCGCCGGCCGATCCGCGAGCCGCGTAGCGAAACAGGATCTGCCTGTTCTCCTGGAGCGCGGTCAGTCCCTCCCGGTCGATCAGGTAGTTGCCCTCACCGTGAGCCACAGGTATCGCCAGCCGGTCCCCGAGTTTCTCCCGGTTGAAATGCGGCCCCGCATCTTCGACCCGGAGTTGAACCGTGCGGCAACGGAATTCGAGGCACTCATTGCGAATGAGCACCCCGGGGAGCAGGCCTGCTTCGCAAAGAATCTGGAAACCGTTGCAGATTCCCAGCACCACCCCGCCGTTCTCGGCAAATTCGCAAACCGCCGCCATGATCGGCGAGAAACGGGCGATCGCTCCGCAGCGAAGGTAGTCGCCGAACGAAAAGCCTCCCGGCAGAACCACCAGCTCGGCCCCGCCCAGCGAGGATTCCTTGTGCCAGACCAGGTCGGCGGGAAGCCCGAGGATGTTTCCAAAAGCATGCACGGCGTCCCGGTCGCAGTTCGAGCCGGGAAATTGAATGACAGCTGTCTTCATCGCCCCGCTTCGTCGAGGGTCCAGCGGTAATCCTCGATTACCGGGTTGCTCAACAGGTCCTTGCAGATTTTGTCGACCGAAGCATTAAAATCGTCTCCGGGCTCGCCTTCGATCTCCAGCTCTATGACTTTACCCATTCGGGCGCCTTTCAGGTTTTTGAAGCCCAGACTCGTCATGGCGTGCGCGATCGCCGCGCCCTGCGGATCAAGAACGTTCTTTTTCGGTGTGACAAATACGGTGACTTTCACGTCTCGGAAGAATGACAACCGAGCCTCTGCTTCCGTCAAGGTAAAAGTCGGGGGAATGGATTGGATTGCGGGTTTCGGGTGTCAGCAGAGAACGCCGCGACACCGGCGGGTTTCCCTGCAACAAGTTCGCCTCCTCGCCGGCCGCTTGATACGGCGAATTCCTGAAGCCTCCCGCCTGTCAATCCTCCAGCCGAATAATCCGCAGCCGGGCAAAACGTATCGGAACGGAGTCCGCGTCCGGTGAAATAAGTACCTCGTGGAGTTCGCCGTCACTGTTCGTGCCGCCGAATTCGCGGGAATCAAAAACGATTTCAGACCAGGCGCTCATGTCGGGCGAGACATCGACCACGTAAGCGATGTCTGTTTTCGCCGGATCCCGGTGGAAGCGCACAACCGGCCGTCCCGATGCATCCATCTCCACAGCAAAACGCTCCGGCGTAATCTGTTCTGCCGGCCCGAGACCGAGGGCGTACTTCAAGAGGTTCGAAGCCCCGTCGCCGTTGGGATCGGCATAGGGTCCGCCGATGTCGGGATCGTCGCGGTCCTCCGTATCGGGAAAATGGGCTTCCTGCCAGGCGGCGAAAGACGGACCGTCGCTCCAGGTGATCCGCATCACGACGCCTCCATTTTCAGTGACGGCATCCACCGAAGCCGCGAGAGGGCCCGAATAGGCCCGGTAAGAAATCCCGCGATGCCCAGTGTTCCCTTCCGTGTCGCGAAGGAAGAAACGAAAATTGGCATTCCGGACCGCATCCGCAAGGGCAGAGGCCTCGCCGCTTTCGGCGAAGAAACCGCCGCGGAACTCCTGGCCCGCGAAAAGACCGGGCACATCCAGATAGATTTCAACTGTATTCTCCGCGTTCAAATCGCTCTCGAACGGAATTGCGCTCGCCAGGCGAAGGACGGCGTTGCGGCTGTCGGTCCTCTCGGCATATTGGGGTGAGCCGTTTTGGGTGAAGGTGAAGGCCGCGCCGAGTCCGTCGGCCGGATCCAGGGAATGCGCCTCCAGAATTCCCGGCCCGTCACGCCCGGGAACCACCCTCCCGCCGCCGCCCAACGCGGGCACCCGGCCGCTTCCCTCCAGATTCCCCCCCGCTTCCACACGAGCCGAGGCCGACGACGCCAGGGAACCGTCCACGCTCAGGACTCCGCCTTCGACGGCAAGGGTACCGGTCATCGAGCTGTCGCCGTCAAGGACGAGCCGGGACAAGCCGGTTTTAATCAGGTTCCCCGGCCCTTCGAAAGCGCCGGTAAAGACCCCGTCAACCGCCTGAGCGATCGTCAGATAATGGCCCGCTCCCAGGAAAACCTCCAAGCTTCCCCCGGCTCCCTCGACGGCCCCGCTCAAGCCGCCGATCGTCTGGCCGGCATTGTGCAACTCCAGGCGACGGCTGCGGTCGGGATCAATAAACGCAAGGCTTCCCCCCCCGATCCGTGAACCCGCCCGAACCACCAGAACGCCGTTCTCAATTACCGTTCCCCCGGCGAGCAACGCGTTTTCACCTTCCACTACCAGCGTTCCTCCGCCGGTTTTGAGCAGCTCCGCCGCCCCGGACAATTCGCCCGCCAGAGTCAGCGAGGAGCCGTCCGCCTCGTCCCGGTTGGCATGCACGCCGACCCTGTCTCCGTGCAGCACAACATTATTGTGCAAGACAGCCGTATCCGACGGATTCCCCGCATCCTGCCGAAGCACCCCTTTACTGGCGGAAAACGACGAAGAGGTGCCGGTGCCGTGCAGGGTCACGTCGCCTGTTCCCAGCGTGTACGCACGCTCGCCGGTCGAGGTGAGGCGAAGTTGAGCGCCGTCACCGACCGAAACTCCGGAAGCCGACGCCGGTTGCGAGGATTCGGTGATTTCCAGAACCCCGCTCTCGACGGTCAGCGTACCGAGGAAGCTGTTCGGCCCGCGGGTCAGGCGGAGGATTCCGTCTCCCCGCTTGAGCAGCGAACCGGATCCGGTCAGGGATCCCTGGTAACGGGAGTCGTCATCCTGATCCACAACCAGGAGATGGTCCTGCCCAAGGGCAATCGTTGCCGCGCCCCCACCATCCAGATCCCCCTCCAACCTGGAAACATTCTGAATCGAGTTGTTTAAAAACAAGTCCACCTCGGCGTTTCCGCGCGCCTCCAGTTGAAGCGGACCGGTGCCGAGGGCGGACCCGGGTTCGACAAAAATGCTGCCGGTCATCAGGTGCGTCCCGCCCGGGTAATGAGTGTTGGGTTCCGTAAGTACGAGCGCGCCGCCGCCGGATTTAAGGAGCTTCCCCTCTCCGGCGAGTGCACCGGAGAGAATCAGCCGGTTCGCTGTTCCGTCGACATGAACATGGGAGTCGCCTGCAAAAACAATGTCATTGGCAACGGTTCCCGCATGCGAAGCCTCTTCCGAATCGCGGATCTCCAGTTCCGGATCGAGGCGGAGCCCGCCGAGCCGGCCCGCCTGCGGAAGCGCCAATCCGCTCTCATTCGGCCCGAAGCTGTCCAGGACGATAGCGCCCCCGAAGGAATAGGACCGGTCTCCATGCGAGACCAGGCGCAGTTGCCCGCCGGAATTCACCCTCACCTCCGATGTCGCGCCGGGGGCCGAGGACTCGGTCACCCGAAGCACGCCGCCACTCACCACCGTGGGGCCTGTGAAGTCCTTGCCGCCGCCGGTCAGCGACAGCACTCCCGGCCCCTCTTTGACCAGCCCGCCCGGCCCGTCGACTCCTTCACGGATCCGGAGCGCGCCGTATGCGCCGATTGGATTGATATTGTTGACTGCGACACGCAGATCGCCGGCCAGTGTAATGCCATTGTCCATACGAAACTCGCTGAATCCCGTACCGGCCCCTCCGGCGACCAGCAACGCGTTGGAGCCGTCGCCCTGGAAATCGAGACCTCCCTCTCCCGCAATCCGATTGCGGGAGCCGGTGTCGTTATTGAGGATCAACCGTCCGAGAGCCGGCCGGCCGCCCACATTAACCGCCCGGTCGTTGTCCGTCGTCAAATGAACAATCGCCTTCGCCCCGGCCGCGTCGGGTGTAACCCCGCCGCTCCAGTTCTGGTCGCTCATCCAGTCGCCGTCGCCCTGGGGCAGAAAGACCGCGCCTTCGCGCAATTCGGCGTAAACCGGGACCCTGCCGTGTTCGGCTTGAACCGTACCCGAAAGCGGATCGTCGAGCACGGTCACCTCCAGCAGTTCCCCGGTAAGCAGCGAACGCTCCTCGATCCGCAGCACCCCAGCGGCAAGATCATTGGGAATGAGGGTGCCCCACGTACCGTCCCAGCCAACAACCTGGCCGAGGTAGAATGACGCGTAGCGCGAATCCGTTTCCGCGCCGGTGCCTTCGACCACCGTACCGGCCAAAGGACGTCCTTCGCCGTCGGGATTGTCATAAAGGTGAATAAAACTGCGGGGCCCGAGCTGCGCTTCCCCGTACAATGCACTTCCCTGGTGCGAAGCGCTCCCGAACTCACGCACTTCGACCGGACTGTCGGTCGAGAGAAAAAAGTGATAGTCTTCGCCCAGAGAGCCGTCGTTGAGGAGGATGCGCATCCGCAGCTTCTCTCCCGGGACGAACCGGCGGTTTCCCGTCGGTTCGGTCACAAACCACCCGGTATAGCTCCCGGAAGAATCCGTGGTGAATTCGGCGTGTCGAACATTCAACTCCCCGTGAGCAAAATCCGGAGCGTCGGTATTGCGCACGAACGGGGAACCGTCCCTGCGGACAAGGATACTGTTGCCGGCGCCGTCCTGCATCGGGGGCTCACCTGGCTCCTCCACCCGGTTGCCGTAACGGTAGGTGGCATCGGGCAACAAGCCCTCGAGAGTAAGCCTGTAGGCGAATGGCACCCGGTCGTTGTTGTCCGGTCGCGCCCCCTGGAGGTAGCGGGGCATAATCACTTCCGTAACCGCCGCCGCGCGCAACGGTGAGCTTGCGATGGCTTCGGCTCCCTCGGCTTCCACCCGCAGACGGTACTTGCCGTGAGTGTCCAGTATCAGGTCATCAAATACCGCCTGTCCGCCCGACGCCAAACGGGTGATCGTTCCGGAAATCCCCCCCGGACCCTGCTCTACGGAAATTGTGATTTCACCATCAAAGGCAAGATCGGTCGTCCCATCGGGATTCAGTGCGGCAACCGTAACCGGCACAAGCGGTTTCCCGGCCTGGCCCGCCGGATGAAATTCCTTGAAGACGAGCTCATGCCCGGCGGGTTCGCCGCCGCTTGAAACCAGAATCTCGTCCACCCGCAATTTGGACCGCTGCCCGCTGTCGGGATCCAGGCGGACACCGGTGTGATAATACTTCCAGCGGAGCTGCACCAATGGGCGGTCTTCGGCGTCAACGGGAAGGAGCACCGGGCCGAGCACCTCGGTGTGGCCGGCGTTCTCGTTGCGGACGTATTCGACCGCGTTCCCGTCGCCGTCATCGACATCCGTAAACGGCCCCTCGTCCCCGATACGGTATTGCAGCCGCAGGTTATAGACGCGACTGTTCGGCCGGACGGTGCCGCCCCTCCAGGTCACCCGAATCTCCTCCTGCCCGGAAGTGTCGAGTGCCAGCAACGCGCTTCCCAGGTACCCGGCCTCCGGATGGTCCTGAGCATTGGATGTGTTGATGAACCCGAACCCGTCGTCACCCAGGCCGTTGATCCGGCTTCGGCTTTCGAGGTTGTAAGGCAGAACCCAATACGAATCCATCTCTTGGCCCAGGCCGGGATCGCCGTTTGCGGTCTGTTCGAAAATCATGTGCGGCGGATAGGTCCCGGCTTCCGAGCCGGCGGGCCACGAAGTGAAACTGTAGGGTCCATCCCCGAGCGAATGCGGTTCTGGATCAAACTCCAGGGATCCATCGGGCTCGAAGGTCGCTGTCAGGATGGTATCCCGGGTAAACTCCAACGTGGCGGATGGGTTGTTTGAAACCACACTGCCGGATTCACTGACCCAGCCGGCGAAGCGGTGTCCCGGGTGCGGCAGGGCGGTGAGCCGGACCGGGACCGAGCGAAAATAGGTTCCCGACCAGGGATAGGGCTCCTCCCCCATCCCAATGCCGTTGCTCTCCAGCACCAGGGTGTTCACCTGTATCCGGCCGCCGCGCCCGTTGCGGTCGAGAGTAACCTCCACCGTGTCGGAAATCCCGAAATAACTCCTGAGATGCTCCCGGACGTAGGGTACCCGCGTCCTGGCGAAATCGCGCATCACCTCAACTTTTTCCTCCCAGGTGTCTCCGCCGTGCCAGAAAGTGGCGGGTTGGTTCCAGCGGTGGGCAAATTCAGGATACTCGGGGGCGATCGCCGCCTGCATTTCATCAATACGCTCCACCACCCGCTCAGCTTTGAAGGACGAGTTCAGGTGATCCGAGAACGCATTCAGAAACCGGTTTCGAAAACGGTTGCTCTGCAGCAGCGACCGAAAAAGCCGGGTGGCCCAGTCCGGGTTCGACCAAAGGATGTCGCCGGTTCCCGTGGCGTGTGCGACCGTGTTGTGATCGCTCTCGATCCGCCACCCTCCCCAGCCTTCGGTGACGAACAGTCCGAAACCGTGATCGGTGTCGTACATCATCCAACGCCATTTTCCGTCCTGCCCGTAGTGTTCGGAATCGGGCTCGCCCTTGTAGCGCCACCAGCGCAGGTTGCCTGCCGGCCAGTCGATATTGGCGTAGTAGATCTGGGCGGCGTAATGATGGATAAAATTATCGATATCCATCCTGTTCTCTATCTCCCCGTAAACGGACGGTTGATCGATCGTTCCGTCGGAAGCGCGGGCGGCCACGTAGTCGACCAGGTTGTTGTAATGCTGCTGATCGCCCGGTTCCCCGGCGACGATTTCCGAGTTCCTCTGCAGAACCACGACCTCCCCGGGACCGACGTTGTAATTGGTGGCGACGTAGTGGTGATCGTAGCGTTCGCGAATATTCTGGATGCCCCAGTATTCGCCATTGAGAAACAGGATGGAGGGCCGATAGGCCTGGGTATCAATCCCGGTATGGGCGATCAGGCTCTGAGCCATGGCGTCCCGGAACATCGTCAGGCCGTTGTCCTGCCCGGAAACGTGCAGGATCAAGCGCTTGAAGTCGTTCAGGATCTCCTCGCCGCCCTGTTGGCGGTGGCCGGGAAAGATCTCGTGCTGCATCGAACTCTCGTCGTCATAGGCGTTGCGGGCAAAGATCCGCAGCGCCTTCTGCCGGTTGGCGCGGCTCCATCCGCCGTGGATCCTGACGCCGACGTCCTGGGCGAAGGCGAGCTCACCGCCCGGTTCGTAGAACTCGATATGCGCGGGCAACTCCCACCGGGGGCCGCGGCGAAGGTAGTTGGCGGGCGTGCTGCCATTGACCGGGGCATTCGGATTCCTGAGTTTCCAGGTGTTGAAGGCCTGGCCGGGAACGTATACCCCTTCGACAAAATCGAACAGGCGGTCTTCGGTAGTGGCGATCGATATTACCGGAAGCGAATAACGGTCTTCAATTTCCTCGTCCACAAAGTAGGTGCGGGTGGCGACCGCGCTGGGGACCGCTTCGGGGACCACCGCCTTCGCCCGGACAACAGTCGCCTTGAAGATTTCCCCAGCGGGCGGCTCCCATTCCGTTCCCGGCCGGAAAAAGCCGTTAAAGGCGGTGGTGATCTCGGAAATATGGTTTGCATCACCTTCCCGGCTCGAAACTGAAATGGGGCTCTCATAGATATGGGTTTGAAACGAATGATCGAGCAAGGGACCATCCGGATATTCATTCATGACCTGGTAGGTCCGGCCGCCGAGGTTGTCCGGGTCCGGCGCCGAGCCGTCGAGTGTGTAATAGATGACCGCATCCTCGTTGGCCGAAGTGATTTCGAGGTGGAACCCTTCCTGGTGAAGGCCGCCCGGCCTGGAAAATTCAGGGGGTGCGGCCAGCCGTTCAAAGCCTTCCGTGGTATTGGACTCGCCCGGGGTGGGCTCGGTGAAATACTGCCATGGACCGGACCCGTCCGGTTGGCGTCCCACGGAGATATCGGTGGGGATCTCTCGCGGGGACAGCTCATCGATCCGGTTCCCGGCCGGATCGGTAAGGATAACTTCCTCACCCGCAGAGGCGATCCTGAAATTGGTGTGCAGCGGAGACCCGGTGTCGTCGCGGTCTTTGCCGGATGCCCAGATCAGAAGAAATTCCCCCGGGGCCAGCGAAACTTCCCCAAAGACCCAGCGAAAGGGCCGTTCATAGTCGTCGGAAATACCCCACCCTGCAAGATTCACGGTACTGTCGCCGGTATTGTACAGCTCGATCCAGTCCTCGTAGTCGCCGTCCTCGTCGGCGAGGGTCTCGGCGTTCGAGGCCATAACTTCGTTGATCCGGACTCCCGCCTCCGCGGCGACCCCCATCACGGCAAGGACGGACAGCGCAAGGAGATGACTCGCAAGAATGCGGAAAAAAGGGCGGACGGAGGTGTTGGTCATAAGATCGAGGATGGGGACGAAACCTGCTAACGCTCCAGAATATCCACTTCCACCCGCTCGCCGGGCCGGGCTTCGAGGGTCGCAGGCAGGCTGATCAGAACCGGGAGGCCGGATTCATAAATATTGAGATGCGGGGTCTGGTACGCGGGATCCAGAGGTTCCACCTGGGCGCCCACGGAAAGGACTTTTCCGGTCCCGCTGCTCTGCCCCGCGTTTCGCGCCCGAACCTTCACCTCCATTCCGACTTTTGGGTCGAATGCCAGCGGTTCTTTCGCATACGCGACAATGCGTTCCGGCTCGGGCGAGCGAATCGTCAAAATCGTCTCCCCCTCCACGAGGTTGGAGCGATTTCCCCTCCGGATTTCGCCAACCGTTCCGGAGATGGGCGCCACCAACGGCACGGGGCGGAGCTGCGCCTCCTTGAGTTTCAATTTTTCTTCGTGAAGCCGGAGCGTGGCGGCTATGGCTTCGGACACCCCTGCTTCTTCCAGGTCCCCCCGGCTTATCGCGCGAACGGCCCGTTCCGTTTCTTCGATCACCGCTTCGCCCTCGGCAACCGCCGAACGCAGTATCTCGGCTTCCGAACGGGCCTGTTCGAACTCCTCCGGGGAAAGGTATCCCTGATCCCGAAGGCGCGCGTAGCGCTCTTCGGTCCGCCCGGCCTGTTCCATTTCAATCCTGCGAATCGCCAGCTCGGCGCGCTTGTCCAGCAGGTCGAGCTTGAGCTGCTCAACCTGGAGGAGGTTTCGCTGCTGGTCGAGAACCGGATCGAACCAGCCGAGACGGGTCAGCTCGATTTCCGCCCGCAGCACCGCCAGGGACGAATGAAGAACCTCCGGCGACGTCCGGATGAGCTGGCCGACGGTCTCTCCCGCTTCCACTTCAGTGAAACGCTCGACGAATACCTGCGCCAGGACACCGGCGGCGGGTGCGGTAACCGCGCTCACCCGCCCCTCCACCTCCCCGGTCATGGTCCCCGGCGCCACCTGATCACGCCAAAGGATCGCGACAGCCACGGCCACGGCCAGGAAGACCATGAACGGCAGAGCCTGAATGCGAAACTCGCGCCATCGCAGTTTCAACGGTGTGGGAATGGGTTTGATACGCTCGCTCATCACCTGGGCTACATCTCCGATTCGTCGCGCGCGCTCAATCCGGTTACCCGGGAGGTTCCGCTCAAGGCGCGAACTTCGTTGAACAATTCATCCATGCGCGTGGGATCGCGAAGCAGCAGGCGGTAGGAAACGTCGGCACCCCGGCCCTCATCATGCGCCCGCTGGCTGGCACATTCGGTGCGACGGCTGTGCCGCCGCAGCAGCGACACCAGGTCCCCCAACTCGGAAAGCGGCCGGGCCCAATGCAGATTCAGCACCAGGTCATAGCGGTGACGGCTCCCGAACGAAGCGTAATTGAGATACAGCAGGATGCCGCACAGAACAGCCAGCCCCATCAGCGCCGTCGCGTGGCGCTGAGTTCCGCAGGCCATTCCGACTGTGATCGCCGCCAGTATGTAGCATGTATCAAGCGTATCGCGCAGGATGTTACGGAATCGGACGATAGCAAACAGCGCCATTAACCCGAAAGCGGTGATCAGGTTGTTGGACAGCACCATCATGACCATCGCCACAAGAAAAGGAATAATCACGATCGAATTCACATACGTGCGCGAGTAGGAGAGCCCGCTGTGAGTGATCATGTAAACCCAGGCAAGCACCTGGCCGGAAGCGAAGGCCAGCAAGAGCCCAAGCAACACGACGGACATACTGACAGGTTCCGGAGCAAAATCCCCGCTGAAAAACTGGTCAATCATGTCGCTGTCGGCGGTTGGTACTCTCCCGCAATGCCTCCTTTTTCAGAGCGGATACGCCGGGCACGTTCACGGGCAAACCCGCTGCCCGAGGGACGGTAAAGCTGGTTGATAATTCCCTTCTCCTCCATAAGAACCACGCCGTCGACGTACTTGGCGGCCGAAGTCGGACGCAAACCGAAAACGCGGACCAGTTCGGCGATCCACTCAGGAAAGCGGCCGGTGAACTTGAGCTCGAGAATGGCCCGGTCCGGAAAAACGTCCACGGGGTTTTCCATTTCGGGAGTCAGGCGAGCCGTCGGCTCGGGACAGCTGCGTACGCGACGATCGATGGTTACCCGGACGGCATTGTCTGAGGGAGGCATCCAGGCTTCCCTCAGGTAGGCCACGTGAACCCGCGGACGGGCCCCGAGGTGGTTCACATGACTGCAGAAATCCTGCACGGCACGCAGGTGATCGGGATTCCGCGAAGCCATCTGCGTTTCGTCGGGCAACTGGCCGGCCAGAACCGTATCCACGGCCTCCCGGCGGACAGCGGCACGCTGCTTCGAGATCGTGTTGTCCAGACGTCGCTTGATCTCGAAATACACCGGGGCCTCCGGACGGTTTTCGTAAAAACGCAGGCGGAGTTTATAGCGATTTTTATCGCCGTTGATGGTGCTCTGGTAAAGAGCGAAATCGTCGGAATCGAGGTAGAGGCTGTGGACCGGGTACGAAAGTCCGGGACAGGTTGCCGCGTACTCATCAAGCTCCAGGTAGGAACTCACGAAATCCCGTACCGCCAGCGCCAGATTTTCCGGAACGATGTATTTGAGCTCAAAACGTTGCAACTGCAGACGGTCGCGGATCATGAATAATTGGTTCGCGGGAAAAAGACGCAATCATATTAAATTAAACCAGCATCTTTGCCGTGTCAAACCCGGTTTGACGGGCGGCAAACTTCTCAACAGGCCGGAACACCACCGGCGGTCGCGAGCCGCCTCCTTCGGTGGATCACCGGATCCCGTGGCCTGGCGGACCACGACTTGAATTCAGCGGATCCGAGGCTTTATGCCAGCAATATCCCGGCGGCAAACAGGGCGCTGAATGCAAGTGCCAGGCAGGCGGTTCCCGACAGAACGGAATTGTAAGCGGCGCCGCTTTCGGCCTTCGCAAACTCTCGAAAAAGATACGCCGCCCACGGGATAAGAACGAGCGGGAGCAACACAAACGCCCCGCCATCGGTCAGCCAGAGAACAACGGGCGCCCCGAATGCCAACGCCTGCAGCCCGAAGTACTCCCCGAGTGAAAAACTCTCGCCGAACCGGGCCGCCAGGGTTTTTTTCCCGGCAAGCGAATCGCTCCGCCGGTCGCGTTGATTGTTGACTACCAGGATGTTCGTTATGAGAGCGCCGACCGGGAGCGATGCCGTGAAGACTCCGATCGTCACCATCCCGGTGTGTACGAAGAAGGTGACCGTTACCGCGACAACCCCAAAGAACAGGAAAACGAACACGTCCCCGAGTCCGTGGTAGGCCAGCGGCCAGGGACCGGCGGTATAGGCCAACCCGGCGGCGAGGCAGACCAGGCCGATCGGCACCAGCCACCAGCCGCCGTAAAGGACCAGGGGCATACCGGCCAGAAAGGCCAGGCCGAATACCAGGAACGCTGCCCTGCGCATGGCCAGGGGACGTATGAATCCGGCAGCCGTGGCCCGCGCGGGACCGCTCCGGTCCGGCGTATCCGCCCCGTTCACGAAATCGTAATAATCGTTCGCGTAGTTGGTGCCGATCTGGACGAGCCCCGCAAACACGACGCAGAACAGCGTCGCCGCGGGCTCCCACACGCCCGTGTCGATGGCAAGAGCGGTGCCGACGAGCACCGGCGCCACAGCGGCCGGTAATGTTTTGGGCCGCGCGGCCAGACCCCACACGGAAAATCCGCTCATCACAGCCTCAGCGGTGAACGATCATACCGGCGGCTACCGTCTCGTGAGTAAACTCGTCGATCAGGATGATGCTTCCGGTGAGACGGTTTTTGCGGTAACTGTCCGTAAAGAGCGGGCTCGACGTCCTCAGGTGAACCCGGGCGATATCATTGAGCCCCACCTCAAGGTCGTCTTCGACCTTGTGAAGGGTGTTGATGTTTACCTTGTACCGGATGTCCTTGATCACGCATTTCGCCTCTTTGGTGGTGTGACGAACCTCGTACTTGCCGCCGGGTTTGAGCTTTTTCTCATTGAACCAGCTCAACATCACCTCCAGGTCCTGCGAGGCTTCCGGGGTGTTGTTGGGTTTGACGATCATGTCGCCCCGGCTGATATCGAGTTCATCCCGGAGGGTCATGGTGACCGACATGGGCGAAAACGCCTCCTGGATATCGCCGTCAATAGTATGAATTTTATCGATACGGGTGGTGAATCCGGAAGGCAGCACCATGACTTCGTCGCCGGGTTTGAAGACGCCCCCGGCCACTTTTCCGGCAAACCCGCGGAAGTCGTGATACCGGTCGGACTGGGGCCGCACCACCCACTGCACCGGAAAGCGGGCGTCCACGTGATTGAAATCGTTGCCCACGTAAACGGTTTCCAGGTGATACAGCAGCGAGGCTCCCTGGTACCAGGGCATGTTCTTCGATCTGTCGACGACATTGTCTCCCTTGAGAGCGCTGATCGGAATAAACTCGATATCACTGATATTCAAACGCGAGGCGAACTCCTTAAAGCGCTTGACGATCCCGTTGTAGACGCCCTCGTCGTAATCAACGAGATCCATTTTGTTCACGCAGAGAGCGACATGCTGGATATTCAACAGCGATGCGATAAAAGCGTGCCGGCACGTCTGTTCCACGACCCCTTTGCGGGCGTCGATGAGGATCACGGCCAGATTCGCGGTCGAGGCTCCGGTCACCATGTTGCGGGTGTACTGAATGTGGCCCGGCGTGTCGGCGATGATGAACTTTCGCTTCGGCGTGGCGAAGTACCGGTAGGCCACGTCGATGGTGATCCCCTGCTCCCGCTCGGCCTTGAGCCCGTCGGTAAGGAGCGCCAGGTTCACATTTTCGTCTCCCCTCTGGCGGCTGCTGTTCTCGATCGCCTCCAACTGGTCTTCGAAGATCGTTTTCGTATCGAAGAGAAGCCTGCCGATCAACGTGCTCTTGCCGTCGTCCACGCTCCCCGCCGTCGTAAAGCGAAGGAGGTCCATTTCGTCGAGGTCGTCGTCGCTGATTGCTGTTGAATTATCAGTCATCTGGTCGGTTGTCCTAAAAATACCCTTGTTTCTTTCTGTCTTCCATCGCCGTCTCCGAGCGCCGGTCATCGGAACGTCCGCCCCGTTCGGTTATACGGGCGGCGGCTACCTCTGCGACAATATCCCCGACCGAATCCGCCACCGATTCGACTGCGCCGGTACAGGTCATGTCGCCCACGGTGCGGAAGCGCACCCGGCGCGTCTCCACTTTTTCCTTCGGCCCCACGGTAATGTGCGGCGAGTGTGCCAGGATGGTCCCGTTGCGCTCGACTACCTCGCGTTCGTGAGAAAAATAGATTGAAGGCAACTCCAGTTTTTCGCGCGAGATATACTGCCAGACGTCCATCTCGGTCCAATTGCTCAGCGGAAAGACGCGGAAATGCTCGCCGTGACTCTTTTTACCGTTGAAGAGGTACCACAGCTCGGGACGCTGATTTTTCGGGTCCCATTGACCGAATTCGTCGCGATGGGAAAAAAAGCGCTCCTTGGCCCGGGCCTTTTCCTCATCCCGTCGCGCCCCGCCGATGGCCGCGTCAAAACCGAACTCTTCGATCGCATCCAGAAGCGTCACCGTCTGCAGGGCGTTGCGACTCGCGTTCGGGCCCTTTTCCTCGGCGACGCGCCCGTTGTCGATCGAGTCCTGCACCGTCCGCACAATCAGCCGTTCGCCGATACTCTTCACGAGCCGGTCCCGGAACTCAATAGTCTCGGCAAAGTTATGGCCGGTATCGATGTGCAGCAGCGGAAAGGGGAAATGAGCCGGATGAAAGGCCTTCTGGGCCAGGCGCACCATGACAATCGAGTCTTTGCCGCCCGAAAACATCAGGGCCGGCCGCTCGAACTGGGCCGCGACCTCCCGCATCACGAAGATCGCCTCGGCTTCCAGTTGCTGTAAATGGGTTAAGTTATACGACGTCATAGAATTCAATAATCAAAATGATGTGACCGATTCTCCTCTCCGGTCAGCCCGGGCTTTTCAGCCTGGGAAGCACAAACCGATAAACTTCGGCCAGGCTTTCCTCAATCTTATTTCTCTCCGTATCCACGCGGAGATCCGGGCGGGCGGGCTCCTCAAACGTCGAATCCTTCCCGGTGAACGACGCCAGGTCTCCCGATTTCGCCTTCGCATAGAGTCCCTTGACATCGCGCTCGGCGCATTTCTCGAAAGAACAGTGCACGTGGATCTCGATGAGATCCTCCCCGAGAATCTCCCGGGCCGATTCGCGGTAGCGCCGGAGGGGGGTGATGAAGGAATTGATCACGATCAGCCCGGCCTCCACGAACAGCTTGGAAACCTCGGCGATCCGCCGGATATTCTCCTCCCGGTCCTCGTCGGAGAAACCGAGATTACTGTTCAGGCCGCTGCGGACATTGTCGCCATCCAGCAAAGCCGTAAAAAATCCGTCCGCGTGCAGCCGCCGCTCCAGAGCGTTGGCCAACGTGCTTTTGCCTGATCCGGACAGCCCGTAGAACCAGATTACCCGAGCGCGCTGACCCGTGCGCCGTTCTTTTTCAGAACGCGTAAGCACTTGGTCAAAAATTGGATATATATTACTTGAGTTTTCCACCTTGTTTACTAAAGATTAGGATGAAGGGTCTCACGTGCAAGTCTTTTTTCGGATTTTTCATCCGCTTGGATGCCCGGAGGGGGCGGGCCGCCGGCCGAGCGTTCGTCATGGTTGATCAGTACCCCCACAGAGCCCGTCCGGGAGGCTGGATCCGGCACTCCTCAAACCGCAACCCGTTTTCCCGGTCCTTCGCCAGAAGCAGCGGCCCGTCGAGATCAACGAACTCGGCGTAGCCGCTCAAAAGGGTTGCCGGCGCCATCGCGAGGGAAGTCCCCAGCATGCAGCCCACCATGATCCGGAAACCTCTCTCGCGGGCGGTTGCCGCGAGCCGAACCGCCTCGGTCAAGCCGCCGGTTTTGTCGAGCTTGATGTTGATAAAATCATAGAGTCCCTCCAGGCCGGGCAATGAGGAGCGGTCGTGACAGGACTCATCCGCGCCGAGGGGCACGGGCCGTTCCAGGCCCCGCAAGCAGGCATCCTTCCCGGCCGGAAGGGGTTGTTCGACCAGTTCGACCCTCATAGCGGCCAGTTCCGGCACCAACTTCCGGTAGAGCTCTTCGGTCCACGCCTCGTTGGCGTCGACAATGAGACGGGCTTTCGGCGCCGCTTCGCGAACGGCACGCATCCGCTCCAGATCGCCCTCGCCCGCGAGCTTCACCTTGAGGAGTGTTTTACCGGCGTGTTCCCGTGCCCTGGCGGCCATGGCTTCGGGACGGTCGACGCTCAAGGTAAACGCGCTCAACGCCGGCGCCGGGGCTTCCCGGATCCCGGCAAGCTTCCACACCGGCACGCCCTCCTGCCTGGCGCGAAGGTCCCAGAGCGCGCAATCCAGGGCATTCCGCGCCGCTCCGGCCGGAAGGACTTCTTGGAGGCTTTCGCAATCGATCCCGCCCGCTACCTCCGCGGAAAGCTTTTCCAATTCGGCGGCCACACCGTCTAGGGTCTCGTGGTAACGGGTGTACGGATGTCCCTCGCCGCGTCCCCGGCAATCGCCCTCGACCACTTCGGCCACGACCACTTCGATTTCCGTCCGGCTTCCCCGGGAGATGGCGAACACGCCCCGGACCGGCCACTTTTCCTTGTGCACGCGAAGTTGTCTCATAATCACGGTTCGGCCAACCGCTCGACAATCGGAGCGACACTGGTAACCATCGGATCGACACAGGGGAGCCCCAACTGCTTTTCGGTGCGGTTCATCAATTCGAGTGCCGCCGCCTTCTCCATCTTCGCTGTATTGAAACTGATCCCCACCGCCCGCACGTTCGGATTGGTGAGGCGGGCCGCCTCGAGGTTGGCGTTCAGGCAGGCCTGAATCTCCGGCAGTGATCGTCGGGGAAGCCCTCTCATGAAGGGACGGTTCGGTTCGTGGCACAAAACCAGGGCATCCGGCTGCGCCCCGTGCAGCAATCCCAGGCTCACCCCGGCAAACGACGGGTGAAAAAGGGAGCCCTGCCCCTCGATCAAATCCCAGTGGTCGGGATCGTTCGCGGGACTCAGCGTTTCGACCGCGCCCGAAATAAAGTCCGCCACCACGGCGTCCACCGAAATCCCCTCGCCGGCAATAAAGATCCCGGTCTGGCCCGTGGCGCGAAAATCCACACGGAATTTCCGCTGCCTCATCTCCTTATACAGGGCCAGCGTAGTGTACATCTTGCCGACCGAACAATCGGTCCCCACGGTCAAAAGCCGTTTGCCGGTCCGCTTTTCTCCGGTCCCCACAGTCAGAGGAACAACGGGGTGGCGGACATCGTAAAGCGCGCGGCCGTGCTTCTTTGCCGCCTCCCTCAGTTCGGGAATATCGGTCAGCCGCTGGTGCAGTCCGCTGGCCACGTCCAAGCCCGCCTCAACGGCATCCACCAGCCCCGGCACCCAGTTTTCATCAATGACTCCCCCGGCGTTGGCCACACCCAGCACGAGGGTTTTGGCGCCCCGTGCAACCGCTTCCTCGAACCCGAGTTCCTCGAGTCCGAGCGTGGTTCCGCATCCCGGAAGACGGTGTTCGCCGACACACTGCTCGGGCCTCCAGTCCGCGATTCCACGGGAAGTTTTTGCCGAAAGGTCGTCTTTAACGTCCCCGAGGAAAAAGATATAAGGTTTCTCCATAAGATTCGCAAAATAATCGAGCCCCTTGCGTTCCTCCCGATCCCAAACGGGGCACACCGCCCCGGGATGAGTCCGCGCCGAGCTGCGGGTCGTACTCTGTGCCATTTCCGCAATACAAGACAAAGAGAAAACACAACAAAAAAGCCCCCTGGACGGGCACTCACTGAAACACCTCAACCGTCGCCCTGCAACAGGCGCCGGTTGAGGCGCTCCCGTTCCGGCCGGGGATCCGGGTCACAGCCGACTCCCTCGAGCATGCGCAGGTACGCTTCAGGGAACCCGTGTTCCCGCGCTCCCGCCAGAACAAAATCACGGTACCAGCAAAACGGCCTCACAGTTTCATCAACCGCCCGTTCATCCGTAACGTAAAGGTAAACCGTTGCCCGCTTCCCCGCCACCACGACATCCCGGGAGGTTCCCAGGTACCCACGCCCCACCCCTTCGATGGCGTCGAGGATCCGCCGGTCGGCTTCGCCGATCTCGTAAACCACCCCCGGAACCGTATCCCCGGGATTTCCGGTATACACGACGTCACACTTTCCGGAACCGTCCGATCCACGCTTGTGAAAAGCCAACCGGTATTCCGGAAGCCAGGCCACGGCGTGGAACCGGCAGGAGCTGATTCGCTCGGCCAGCCGACGGCTGTACATATTGGATCCGTAGGCGAAGTATTTCATTTTCCATCAACGCTCTTTATTCCTGCGAGTAAAACGCCTCCCCCCGCCGCTGCAAGACCCGGTGGTGCTCGTACATGCCGGATCCGGGTGGGGGCGTCCGGGAGTAGAGCTTTCACTGGTTCTCCCCGGACCGGAAAGACGCCGGGCCGCTTGCCGGCATTGACAAGCCGTCGGGCCACGTTAACCAATAAGCCTGACATGTCGCGCAAAGCCGTTCTCATCACCAATCTCGGGTCGCCCGATTCCACCTCGATCCCCGATGTTCGCCGCTATTTAAAGGAGTTTCTTTCGGACGACCGGGTTTTTGACGCCCCGCAGCCGATCAAGAGTTATATCCTTTACTGCAAGGTGCTCCCGTTTCGTCCGAAAAAGACGGCGGAGGCCTACCAGGCCATCTGGACACAGGATGGGGCGCCCCTCATTGTGACCAGCCGAAAAGTGCAACGGCTCCTTCAGGAAAAGACCGACCTTCCGGTGGAGCTCTCGATGCGTTATGGCTCCCCCTCCACGAGCGCCGCCATCGAACGCCTTGCGCAGCAGGGGATCCAGGAACTCTTCCTGGTTCCCCTCTACCCGCATTACGCCATGTCCAGTTACGAGACGGCCGTTGTCGACGTGCGCGAACACGCCCGGAAAATCGCCCCCCAGATGCGGATTACCGTCCAGCCACCCTTTTTCCGGGAGCAAGGTTACATCGACGCTCTGTGCCAGCGGATCGAGCCGTATTTAGAGAATAAATACGACTATATCCTGTTCAGCTTCCACGGTATCCCCGAACGCCACCTGCGCAAAGGCGACCCATCAAACGCCCATTGCACCGTCGTCCCCGATTGCTGCCGCAACTGCAGCCCCGTTCAGTCGGTCTGCTACAGGGCCCAATGCCTGCGCACGGTGGAAGAGGTGGTGACCCGCTTGAAGATCCCGGCCACCAAATACAACATGTCATTTCAATCGCGGTTCGGAAAAGAGCCCTGGCTGAAACCCTATACCGATTTTGAATTCGTCCGGCTGGCTAAAGAGGGCGTCAAACGCTTGTTGGTTATCACCCCCGCTTTTGTTTCCGATTGCCTTGAAACCCTTGAGGAAATCGGCATCCAGGGCAAAAATGATTTCCTGGAAGCCGGTGGAAGCAGCCTCCAGCTCATTCCGTGCCTGAACGACCACCCGGCCTGGATAGATTTTCTCGCCGCCCGTGTCGCGGTCTTTGAAAAGCAGTGCGAGCCGGGACCCGCTGCGGAGATCCTGTGATAGCCGAATCCTCCGCATCGCCGAGGATTACCGTTCCTGTAACGCCGAGAAGACCGGCGCCGGTCTTGCACTCGGGGAATTTTTGATTGTCAAAGGGAACGCGGTTAACCACTGTGGGGAAACACTCCTTATGAAGCAAGACAACACCTCCAAGCCCCACTTGAGCCGGCGCGATTTCGTCAAACGCACCGCGCAGGGCATTGCCGGTATTGGCGCCGGTCTGCTGGCCTCGACCAACTTCGCGTATGCCGGAGGCTCAGACCGGATCCGCATCGGCTTGGTCGGCTGCGGAGGCCGCGGGACCGGGGCGGCAAACAACGCCCTCACCGCCGATCCGGCCGTGGAGCTCTATGCCATGGGCGACCTGTTCGGAGACCGGTTGGAAGACTCCAGAAAAACCCTGCAAGAGCAGGGAAGCGGCCGCGTCAATGTGCCGGACGAGCGTTGTTTCACCGGTTTCGACAATTACTCTCAGGTAATGGACGCCGGCGTGGACGCGGTATTTTTGACGACCCCGCCCGGATTTCGCCCCCGGCACCTCCAGGCGGCGGTCGAACGCAACCTGCACGTTTTCATGGAGAAGCCGATCGCCGTGGATTCCGCCGGCGTACGTGCCGTGATCGAGGCCGGTGAGGAGGGTAGCCGGAAAAACCTTTCCATGGTCGCCGGAACTCAATACCGGCGGCAACCGAGCTTTCTCGAAGCGGTAAAGCTCGTTCATGAAGGAGCGATTGGAAACCTCGTGGCCGGGCAGGAGTACTACATGACCGGTCCGATCTGGTTTCGCGAGCGAAAACCCGGCATGACCGACCTGGAGTGGCAATGCTTCAATTGGTACTACTATACTTGGTTGTCCGGCGACCATATCGTCGAACAATTCGTTCACAATATTGATACTTTAGACTGGATATTCCAATCGCATCCGGAACGTGCGATCGGGAACGGGGGCCGCCAGGTCCGCGTCGATCCGAAATACGGATACATCTACGACCATTTCAGCATCGAATACGAATACCCGAACGGGGCGAAGGTACTTGCGATGAGCCGCCAGATGGGAAGAACGGCCGGCCGAAACGCCAACCGGGTCATCGGTACCCGCGGCACCGCCGACATCAATCCGGGCAACTCGCTTGTCGCCCTCCATAACGGCGAAGTGCTTTTGCGACACGACCAACGCGGAAACAACCCTTACGTGCAGACCCACGTCGATCTGATTGCCAGTATCCGGGAAGGAAAGCCGATCAATGAAACCCGCGAGGTCGCGGAAAGCACTCTGACCGCGATACTCGGCCGGGAGGCCGCTTATACCGGACAGAATCTGACCTGGAACGAAGTGTACAACGCCGACATGAACCTGGTTCCGGACGAATTCGGCTTCGAAACCATGCCCTCGTTCGAAGTACCCACCCCCGGAAGCACCGGATTGGAGCGTTCGTTCCCCACCTGATTCCGAAAACCCGGGTTTTCGGTCGTCAATCGACTCAAGAGTCCCCTCATGAAACGAAGAGATTTTATCAAAACCGGATCGGCCGGCCTTGCCGGCATGGCTCTAGGCGGGCTTTCCGCACAGGCGGCAAACGCCGGCCGCCGTGCCTCCGAGCAGGCGGGCACATGGAAAAAGGGCTTCATGCTCGGCACCTTCAGCCCGGCCGGCGACCTCGACCTGAAGGGACGATTCCGGCTATTGAAGGAGGCCGGTTTCGACGGGGTGGAACCCTCCAGCGGAATGGACCGCGACGAAGTGCTCCGCGCCCGCGACGAATCCGGCCTGGAAATCCCCAGCGTGGTGGTCGCCACCCACTGGTCCCAGCCCCTCTCCTCCCCCGATCCGGACGTCCGGGCCGCCGGTCTGGAGGGCCTGAAAACCGCCCTGCGCGACGCGAAGGCTTACGGTGCCCAGACCGTTCTTCTGGTCCCGGGCGTGGTCAACGCTTCCATTTTCTATGACGACGCTTACCGGCGCTCGCAGCGGGAAATCCGTAAAGCCGTCCCTCTCGCCGAGGAGATCGGGGTGGTCATCGCCGTCGAAAACGTCTGGAACCGTTTCCTCCTCAGCCCCCTGGAAGCCGCCCGTTACGTCGACGAGTTCGAGTCACCCTACGTCGGCTGGTACTTCGATATCGGCAACATCCGCAACTACGGCTGGCCCGAGCAGTGGATCCGCATCCTCGGGGAACGGATCGCCATGGTCCACCTCAAGGAGTACAGCATGGAAAAGCGCAACCGCGAAGGCCCCCGTGCCGGCTTTCGGGTCAATTTCCTCGAGGGCGATAACGACTGGGCCGCCATCATGCGGGCCTTTCGCGACATCGGCTACGGCGGCTACGGGATCGCCGAGCCCCCGCACCGCGATCCCGACCTGGCCGACGACGTCTGGCTGACGGAGTATGTGTCCGACCGGATGGACGAAATTTTCCGGAGCTGACGCCGGTGCGGCGCGGTTCCGGTCGCGGGAACAGGCACTCAGTCTTAATCCCTCAGATCCAGGCATGGCAGACTTGACTTCGCCGTCTCATCGTGACAGATTTCTGTCATGCAAACGACCCTCCGTATCAACGATGACATCTACCGGCGCGCCCGGAAGCGGGCGGG
>PWMU01000156.1 GCA_003558065.1 Opitutia bacterium
TATCCAGCACCGGCCATCCCTCCTCATGCACGATGTTCCACGGGCCGTGCTGATGGCTGTAGTCAATGATCCCGTGGACAATCTCCCGCCCGTAGGTCGAGCGGATCGAAATGCAGAGTGCAATGTGCGGCGTGTTGGGAGACATGGCGGCGGTTATCGGTTGTAAGGTATCGATTGGCGAGTGTCGAGGGGGTCGAGAGAAGAGGGGGTCGATTATGGGTTTTCAGTGTAGGAGCGGGTTGATGCCGGGATTCGGACGGCTTCCTTCGACATTGGCCCTTCTTCACCTCGTTGACGCAAAACTATAAAATATTATCGTAATTAAACAATGGAATTTTCCAACCAGCAAGTTACTTTAGGTGATAAATGCAACCTGATGGTACTCACCCAGAGTCCCGCACGAAATCAAACCAGCTCCACCTTTATCTCTTATGATTAACCATAGTAATCCAATGCATGACGGCACCCCGTCTTCGCAGATGAGTTTTTCCGCGAAAGGCTTGTCGCGGCGTGCGGCGGCTGCCTTCACGCTAATCGAATTGCTGACGGTGATCGCTATTATCGGCATCCTGGCGGCGATTCTGATCCCGACGGTCAGCGCGGTGCGGGAGAGCGCCCGCGGAGCGACATGCACGTCGAACCTGCGACAGATGATCAACGGCCTCTATCTTTATGCCGAGGATCATGACGGCAGGGCTCCTCCTCCGCAGGACTCCGCGCTGCATGACGGGCCGTTCGCCACGATCCCGCAATCGGAGAACACCTGGCACGGTTACATCGCCCTTTACGCCGGGCTCGATTTTGCCGAACTGGGTGATATTTTCGAGAGTGGCGTTACCTGGCGCTCGAACACCACTCAGGACACCGTTTTTCATTGCCCGTCGACGCTCAATCGGATTGTTTCCCTGCCCGGCAAGGATCCGGGACGTCTCGATCCGTATTATTCCTACGGGTTGAACGCCGACCTTCCGAACGAGCTAACCGGCGGGGGTCGGCGTTCCGGAGAAACCTTTACTCTTGAGACGCTGCGTGATTCCTCCCGGACCATGGCGATCATGGAAACAACCGACTGGAGCGCCCATTACCATAGAGAAATCGGAACCGGCTATGCCGTCGTTCCGCACGGGGGCGGCCAGAATGTCGCGTATTACGACGGGAGCGTCGAACGGATTTCCGCCCAGGACCTGATGGATATCGATCCCAACGACACCTTCTGGCGCGGCGGGTTCGCCAATTGAGTCGCTACTGTCCGCGGGGGACGTTTCACCCGCTGGGTTGTGTTGATTTAGGGGAGCGCTCGCCTGGAAGCGAAATCCGGGCACAGAGAGTCAACTCATTATTTCTTCGACAGCTTACTAATTAGATAGATATTAAGAGAATATGTGACCTGATCATTGATCCGAATCGGCGGACCTTTCCTTTGTGGGAATGTCCCTCCCCCTGCGCTCTTTGGTTGAGCTTCGAAGGGCGTGTTGCGAAATCTGCAGAGAACGGCAGGCGACCTCCCTACATGTGTCCGACCTTATTATTTTCGATGGATTGTATGATGTGATGTTGAAACATTAACGAAAGAGCTGTTAGTTACCAACCTCGAACCTCGAACCTTGAACTGCTATGAAATCCTTACGTATCCGACCCTTGTTTAAAATGTGCGCGCTCTTGGGAGCGCTTTCCCTGTTTGCCCTGACCGTTTCCGCGCAGGACCTCTACTGGACCGAGGAAGAGGTCATCATGGCCTCCGACATCGATGGTTCGAACGTGACCCAGATCTTCGACGGCACCGGCATGGGCGGTTACGCGGTGGACATTGTGGTGAGCGAGGATCACCTGTATTGGACCGATCATGCCGGCAGCTCGAGCGAAGGCGGCATTTGGCGGGCGGACCGCGACGGCTCCAACGCGGAGTTGTTCGTCGAGAACGACGGCTCGTTTTCGGCGCCGCACTACCTCGTAATATCCGAGGTGCACGGAAAGATCTATTTTTCCTGTTACAGCAACGGCCTGTTTCAGGTGGATCTGGATACCGGCGACAACCTCGAAGTGCTCTTCGACGGGTTTCCGGCCGCCACCTTCACCGGCATGGCGCTCCGCGGCGACAACGACGAAGAGCTGATCTGGTTTGCCGCGGCCTCGGATAACGACGCGATCTACCGGACCCAGTTGCCGTCGGGCAACACGCCTCAGGGCGACGTGATTCTGGATGTCGAGGGTGGCGGGGCCACCTATGGCATGGCGTACGATCCGGCCGGGGATCTTCTCTATTTTACGAATTTCGGAACCGGAACCCTTTACCGGTTCGACTTTGCCACCCGGGAATCCGTCCTGTTGCGGGACGGACTCTCGGGGCCGCTGGGTCTGAAATTCAGTCCGTCGTTCAGCCATCTCCTGATCGCCGAGCGCGGCCGGGGGGTTTCCGCTTACCAGATCGACAACTTCGGCTTCGAGCTGCTGGTCGACGCTTCCGCCGCGCACTTCGGGGTTGCCGTAACGGCCGATCCGGCCGACCTGCCGGACGGGGAGCCGCCGGCGGAACCCGAAGAGGGCGACGTGATTTTCGCCACCGGCTTCGAGGACGACGAGCCCGGTGCACTCCCCCGGGAGGTCGGCGAGGGAGGCGTCTGGTCCTCCGTTTCAGCCGAGCCGGAGGAAGGGACCGTCATGGTGATGCAGGATGAGGAAAACGTGTTCCGGGCCGGAACGGACAACCGGTTCGTTCGCTATGAGAGCGTGAACGATTTCAGCATGCAGGCGGCGTATCCGGCAGTCGAGGTCGCCACCCTCAGTTTCGACGTGATCACCCGGTTTCACGAGGGCGATTCGGGTCGCTGGGTCAACGCCCGGATGCGGGCCGGGGGCACCGACGCGCACATCACTTCGCTGAGAAACAGCACCCGGGCCATTCGCGCCGACGAGGTGGACGACCCGGTCTACGCCGATCCCGACGTGCCGGTACGGATCAGCACGGTCGTCAACAACTCGACCGAAACGATCACCTACACCGGCCCCGACGGGGAGGAGTACGGCCTCTCGCCCGAGTTCGCGGCCGCCTGGGTCTACGACTACTTCAGGCGGGAATGGACGCTTCTCCTTCCGGAGTATCAATCTCACAGCGCTGCTTCGGCGGGCGAAGTCATGGACAACTTCTGGCTCCAGATTGACAGCAACGATCCCCTACGCTCGTTCGATTTCGACAACTTCAGTATCATCAAGGGAGCGGTGATCCCGGAACCGGCCTCCTTCGAACATCCGGAACCGCTCTACACGCTGCAATCGGCCTGGGAGGTGGGGCCGGACGACAGCGATTACCTGACCGACGAAAACCGCGAGCGCGGCATGACGTACAATCCGGCCACCGGGAACGTGCTTATCGCCCACCGGGGCGCGGAGGAGCTTGCGGTAGCGGCTATCGACGGCGCCAGCGGCGATCCTGTGGGGACCCTCTCCACCGAAGGCATCGAGGGCGGGATTTTTCCGCTGAACCATGTCGCCGCCGCCGAGGACGGCGCGATTTACGGCGCCAATCTCACCCGCGATGCGGGGGGCACCCAGGACGGTCCTTTGAAGGTTTATCGCTGGGAGAACGAGCAAGCGGATCCCGTCCTGGTTTATGAAGGGGATCCCAGCCGCGGCGATCAGGAAGAATACGAGGATCGTTTCGGGGATACCATGGCTGTTCGCGGGTCGGGTCTCGAAACGCAGATCCTGATGGCGCCGCGTTTCGGCAAGAACGTCACCATCCTGACGCCCGACGGATCGATGGATGCCTTCGTCGACAACCTGATTGTCACGGATATTCCGACCTCTCCGGCCGGGTGGCTGACCCACGGCCTCGCGTTCGGCGAGGGCGATACCTTCTTTGGTACCCGCCAGCCTCAATTCGGTTCGACAACCTCCCAGCGGGGATTGGTTGAGGTCGAGTTCGATTTGGACGAAGGAACCGGTTCCGTGGTCCGCATTCTCGAACCCACGGTCTTCCGCAACGACGTGGGCCCCATCGGTCTCGACCTGGAACGGCAGTTGCTGGTCGGAATTGATTCCTATGCCCATGAGGAGATGGCCGCCCGTCAGCCTCAGGTGCTTCTTTACGATCTGGCCGAGCTGACCGACGAGACCTTTAACTTTCCCATGGGCGTGGAAAGCTTCGGTCCCGGAAATCTCAACGGCAACGGTTCCGGCCAGGTCGTTTTCGGAGATAACGGGGTTGCCTACGTCTTCGACACGAACAACGGCGTCGCCGCCTACAATCTCGTTGAGCCCGTGGACGCGCTCACGTTCGCTTCCTGGATGGATGAGCTGCCGGAAGAGGACCGTCCGCCGGAAGGGCAGCGCGGTCCCCTGGACGAACCGGTCGGCGACGGGATTTCCAACCTCATCAAATACGCCCTCGGTTTGTCCCCGATGGTGCCGGGAACCCGGGATCTTCCGGTGCGGGAGGTCCAAAGCCTCGAAGTCGACGGGGAGGAAGCCGATTACCTGACCCTGACCTTCACCCGTCCCAATGCCGTGAGTGATGTCGAGTACGCGGTCGAAGCCGGCGGCGATCCGGGCGACTGGCCGGATTCCGCGGTCCCGGTCGATGGGTTGA
>PWMU01000175.1 GCA_003558065.1 Opitutia bacterium
AGCCCCGCCAGATGGGAGTCCTTCGTTTCGCCGGAAGTCACGGTGTAGTCCGGAAACTGATACCCGAGATCGTTCAGGGAAAACTCCAGGCGCTCCGCCAGCCGCAGGGTATTGGCAAGCGCATCGGGCCGGTCGGCGAAGAGGATCTCCATCTGTGCGGGCGATTTGATGTAACGCTCGTGGTTGGACGCCAGCAACCGCCCGGCGGTATCGAGCGTGCGTCCGTGACGCAGACAGGTGAAAACGTCGTGCACCCGGCGTTCCTGCGGCGTGGCATGGACCACGCCGTTGGTCGCCAGCAGCGGGTGCTTCCCGGAATCGGCCAGATCGCACAGGAAACGATCCCAGGCACGGTCCTCGCGCCGCAAGTGACGCTGGATTTCAATGAACACGTTGTTTTTCCCGAAAATCCGGCACAGACGGGCGAGACAGGCGCGCACGGCCCGGGAGCCTTCCGGGCTCCGCCAGGCCGCGTGCAGCGGCCCTTCGCGATCCCCGGTCAGCGCCACAAGCCCGCCTGCATACGGCCCGAGCTCCTCCCAGCCCGCCCTTCCCTCCCCCTTGGGGGCCCGCAATTTGACGGTGGTGAGCAGGCGGCAGAGATTTCGGTAGCCCTCCCGCCGGGCCACCAGCACGGGAAGCACGCTCTCGTCCTCGAGAGTCAGTTCGCATCCAACAATCGGATACACTCCGTGCTCGCGGGCACTCGAGGAAAACTGCGGAATCCCGTAAACCCCGTCGCGATCGCACAGGGCCATCGCCGGCATACCACGGTCCGCCGCGGTCGCCGCCAGGTGCTCCGGCAGCGAGGCGCCCCGCAGAAAACTGAAGGCGCTGCGGGCATGAAGCTCGGCATAGACCGGTTTCCTGACGGGAGAGGACATGGCGGATGACGGGTATTCCGGCCCTGCCGGGTCACCGGTAGACCCCGGCAAGACTCCACTTCCGGCCCGAGCGGACCAGGCGAAGAAGGCTCCCGTTCTCGAGCTGGACATCCCATTCGACTTCGCTCCAGTAACGGGTTCGCTCCCACCACTCGCCGCTCCCATACCAGGGTCCGCGAACGGCAACGACCCGGCCGCTGCAAACGGGGGATTCGACGAAATCCGGTTGGCCGGCCTGAACCCCGACCGATGCCCGCCGGGGGGGGCGGAAGCGATCGAGCGGGAAGCCTCGGCATTCGCACTCCGGAGAACCTTCCCCGGACGTATCAACGGACGCCCGGCTCGAACTCAGCGGCTGCATCGCGACCGCATCGGGCCGGTGAGTATCGCGGAACACCGGGGTGCCCGCCGACTGCGGCCCGACCAGAGCCGCCAGGCAGGCGAGGGTTTCACTGAAACGGTGGGGGTCCCGCAGTTCCGCGGTAAAAAGATCCTGCTGGCGGCGGTGTTCGGGCACGGGATCGACGCGAAGAGCGACACCGGCCACGGGATGCTCCAACCGGAGGTTATCGAGAACGGTGTGGACGGTGCGCAGCAGGATCCCGGGCTTGCGGGTCGGTTCGGGCAGACGAAAGACGCGAGTGTAGGGTGGCTGATCGTTTTCCGCCTGGAGCCGCAGATGAATCACCGAAGCGACCTTGACCGCCGCTTCCAGCGTCAGCGACAGCTCCCCGAACAAGCGCCCGAGAATGAAGAGCAGCGGCTCCAGGGTCTCGATTGCATACTCCAGTTCCAGGCTCGCCTCAAAGCGCTTCGGCGGCGAAGCAATCCGCAAAGGCCGCGAGTAATGCCCGGCAAGCCGGTCCCAGGCCGCGGCCGCCGGCAAACCGAGCCTCCCGGCCACCTGCTCCCGGGACAAGCGGCGGAACGAACCGCAATCCCGCAGTCCCCACGACTCCAGGATGCCTTCGGTTTCCCGGGAAAGCCCCAGATGTCCGAGAGCGAGACTATCCAGATCCTCCGGCCCCGAAACCCGGACCTCCGGCTCGCGGCGGCTGCTCAAAGCAGTCGCCATCGCGGCAAGATCCGGCGTCGGCCCGCCTCCCCGCCGCAGGTCGATACCGCGCGGCAGGGACACCGCCTCCGGCATAAAAGGTACGGGATCCTTCAAAGTGACGGTTCCCGGCCCGGTCACTTCGACATAAGGGGAGTGCCGCCAGGCCACGGCTCGCAACCAGGTGTCGAGACGTTCCTCGGCCGACGGAGAACGGCTGACCAACCGCAGCCGGGGACAACGGGCGAGCGCCCGGGACACGCTCATCCCCGGTTCCGCTCCTTCGATCCGGGCGGTCTCGTTGCAGGTGTCAAGAAGGGGTTGCCGCCCCTGTTCCACCGTCAGCGCCATCGGACCGGTCTCCGACCGGGGATTCGTATAGCAGAGAGCCTGCAGACCGAAATCAGGAAGCCGCCAGACGAAATAAGCCATCTTCCCCTCCTTCCGCCGCTCCGCGACCCTGAGCAGGCCCCCGATGGTCGCGGATGATTTCAACCCGCAGCCCCGCGGCCAGTTGCTCACGCGGCCAATCCAACTGCTCCAGCCCCTCCCCCGGGAGGCACGACAACCGCAACCGGGCGCTGGGAATCACACCAACCGGTGAAAAGCAGACCACCACCGCCCCCTCCTGTCTGGCCAGGCGTTGAAACCGGTACCAGACGCGCCCCGGCACCCGTCTCAATCGCCCGGAATCGTGATGGCTCAGATCGACCACATGAAACCGGAAATTGCTGTCGCGCAGGAGGAGGTCCGCCGCCTCCACCGCCTGCTCCAGCCGGGAGCACCGCACCCAGAAGAGATGCTCCAACCGCTCGAAACCCATCGTCTCCGGATCAAAGCCGTCGCCCCCGTCGACCAGCGCGAGATAAGCGTTTTCACGACGGGCGAGCCCGATCAACGCCCCCAGCACAAGCCCGCTCCCGGCGGAGGCCGGCGGGACCACGACCTCGGTCAAAGCCCCGGCGGGAATCCCCCCGCACCCCCCGTCTATTCCGGGTACTCCCAGCTTGAAGCGCTTCTCCTCCCGCAGACAGCTCGAGGGAAACTCCGCCTTCATACGCTCGCGAAGCGCGTCAAAGGCCGCCGCCCGCTCGCTCTCCTCCGCTGGATGATGGGTCGTCATAATAAACAAGGTGATCAAATGATCACTTGTGTCAAGAGCCTTTCGCCTTGCCGGTTATCCCGGGGCCCTCTTATGGAACCTCCGTGTTCAAGCGGATTCCGGTCGGTCGGGAGCAGCCTGGGACCGCGGGAATCGCGTACCCGGGAAGAAAGTTTCACTCCCTGTCGTTCACCCCGGGACGCGCCCGGGATGTTTGCTTCTATGAAACATTCGTTGTTCGAGGCAAAGACGGCACCGGACTCACTCGTACCGCAACGCCTCGATCACGTTCATGCGGGCTGCCCGCATCGCCGGATAGACGCCCGAGGCGAGCCCAATTGCGGCCGAAAACAGGAATCCCACCACCATCGCCGGGGATGAGAGCACGATTCGAAACTGTTCGGCCTCCACGAGTTCCTGCATCATCACAACCAGTCCCACGCTGGCCATCACTCCGATCATTCCGCCGACCACGCTGATCACCACCGCTTCGGCGAGAAACTGGATAAATATGTCGGTTCCCCGTGCTCCGACCGCCTTGCGCACCCCGATCTCGCGTATCCGTTCGTTGATGACAGCGAGCATGACGTTCATGATGCCGATTCCGCCCACCAGGAGCGAAATTCCCGCCACCCCGCCGAGAGCAAACGTAAAGGAGCGCTCCATCCTGCGGAACTCCGCCAATTGCTCTTCCATTGTCGCGACCTCGAAATCGCGGATTCCGCGCCGGGTCTGCATGAGGATGTTGCTCACCTGCTCAATCGCGTCTTCAAGGTAGGCAACGTCGGCCACCTGCACGGAAAGACTGTTCAACCGGTCGTTTCCACTGAACCGTTTCATGCCGGTGGTCACCGGAATCAGCCCGACCCGGTTCTGCCGCGAAAACCATCCGCCCTGATCGGGCCCACCCATGGGTTCGAGGACGCCGATGATCCGGAAGTTTGTGCCGTGAATATTGATCCGTTTGCCGACGGCATTCCCTTCGGGAAAGAGGTGGTCGCCGATCCAGGAACCCAGGACCACCACGGGCGAGGCATCCGCAATGTCAAGATCGCCGATAAACCGTCCCTCCCGCAGTTCCAGTCGCAGGACCTCCCGACGGTCGGGAAGGACCGCGCGCAAGGGAGCATTCACCCTTTCCCCGTCGTGTGAGAAACGCCGCCACCCCAGGGAAACCTCCGGATCGATCCACCTGACCAGCGGACTTCCCCCGCGGATCGCCTCGACATCGCGAAACGTCATCCCCGGCGATAAATGCGCGATATGCGCCTGTTCGTCGGGCGGCTCGCGGGTTTCGACCGTCAAACGGGTGATGCCGCCGGTTCGCTCGAAGTACTCGCGCATCTCGCCAAGCATCCCCTGGACCACCCCCACCATCGCGACCAGTGCCGCCACCCCGAGAATGATTCCGGCCATTGACAACAGCGACCGGAACTTATGGGCCCAAACCTCGCCCAGGCCATTCACCAGTCCCCCGTAGAATGTAAGCATCCAGTTCATACAGGTCTCGACGTGTCTTCGGAAATCCTCCCGTCGCACATTCGGATCGTCCGCCGGGCGAAACCGGCGACATGTTCGTCGTGGGTCACAACGACAATGGTCTGGCCTTCCGCGGACAACCCTGTAAAAAGCTCCATGATCCGGTCGACATTGCGGCTGTCCAGATTGCCGGTCGGCTCGTCGGCCAGGATCAGCGAGGGAGTATTGACGATGGCCCGCGCGATGGCGGCCCGTTGACGTTCCCCCCCGGAAAGCTGGCTGGGAATGTGCGTCGCGCGGTGGGTCATGCCGACGCGCTCCAGAGCCGTGGCGGCCCGGGCGTTACGGTCCCTGATGCCGGAGCGGCTGTAAACAATGGGTAGCACGACGTTATCGGCAACGGTCAGGCGAGGGAGCAGGTTGAACGCCTGAAAAACAAACCCGATGCGATTGGCCCGGTACCAGGAGCGATGCGCGCGGCTGATCCGCCCCACTTCGTTTCCCTCGAACTGCAGGCGGCCGCCGCTGGGACTGTCCATGAATCCAAGAATATGCATCAGGGTCGACTTTCCCGAACCGGAAGGCCCGAGAATCGCCACAAATTCGCCGGGATCGATCCTGAGCCCGACTCCGTCGAGCGCGCGGACCGTCTCGTCCCCCATCCTGTAGATTTTGCTGAGATTCTCGAATTCGACCAGAGGCATGCGGTTCCTTGCATGAACGTCGTTAAAGCCGGCGGCTCAGGCCCCGCCGGCTGCAGCGGGACGAACCAGGCTGATCGTCTCCCCCGCTTCCAGCCCCGAAACAATTTCCACCCAACGACTGTCGTTGATCCCTACCTCGACCGCGCGCCGCTCCCTTTCCCCATTCCTGCCCACCACGTAAACATAGCGTTCCTGGCTCTCGACAAAAACGGCGGACAGGTTCACCGCAACCACGTCCTCCGCACGCCGGGCGACAATCCGGACGTTGGCACTGATCCCCGGCCTGACCATTCGCTCTGCGGGCTCAAAGGCGACATCGACCCGGAAAACCCGGATGTTGTCCTGATTGTAGGCAAAGGGATGAATCCGGCTCACATTCCCGGGAACCGAAGTCCCCGCGACAGCGTCAAACGAAACCTCCGTCGAACTGTCCGGATCGATTTTGTCGATATCCAGTTCGTTCACCTCCAACCGGACGTAGAGCTCGGAGAGATCGTGGACGCTCATCAGGCGCGTGCCCTCATTAACGGCCCCCGCCCCGACGATGACCTGCCCCTCGTTGACGTCGAGATCCGCCACGAGGCCACTTTGCGGCGCGCGAATCGTGGTCCGATTCAAGTCTTCCCGCACACGCTCCACCCGAGCCTGCTGGACCTCGACCTGAATTTCGGCCAGCCCTCTCTCGATCTCAAGGTCGTAATACTCGCGCTGTTCGACAATGCCCCGCCGGTTCAATCGGTCAATGCGCTCGAAATTCCGCCGTGCCCGCTCCAAGCGAAGCTCCTCGGCGTTCAGGGTCCGCTGGGCTTCGATGAGTTCCTGCATGAGGGCCGCCCGGTCCAATTCCACCAGGATCTGCCCGCGTTCCACCGTTTCCCCCGGCTCAACCATTATCTCGATAATCCTTCCGCTGACCTCGGAACGGACATCCGTGGAGTGTTTCGGATGAACGAAGCCATTAGCTTCAATCACATCCTCGACGGTCCGGACCTCGGCTTTCACTGTGGTCTGGGGTTGGCGATCGGCGGACGACCCTTCCTCGGCCACCTTCTTGAAGGCGACATAACCGCCGAACAACAAGAGGAACACAAACGCGGCAGCTAGAATTTTTCCTTTCATCAGTTACGACGCGCTACCCGTACCACACGCCCGCGCGACCTGGCAAGCTCGACACAGCGGATAATACTGCGGCCGGCACGGCATTCACCCGAACCACCTTTGAAAGGCACCGGACTGGAACGAATGGCACTGGGTTAAGACGCCTTGTCGGTTTAAAGATCCGCAATCACGGTTGTGCCGTTGGTGTCGCACCTGCCGTTGCGACGGTTTATCCCCGGCGTCGGTGCGCCGAACCTCCCTCCATTGCGAAATCCCAGGTTGACCGATAAGGCCTCCTCCGCAGCTTCGCTAAAACGGAAACCCGATGGAAAGGTGGAGGGTTCCGGAGGGGTCCCTTTCCCGGGGATTGAGATTGTGGCCGTATTCGAGGCGGATCGGCCCGATAAAGGTTTTATAGCGGATACCGCCGCCGACCGAATAAAGTTCCTCGTCCGCGGGATAGCTGTCAAAGCGTCTGGCGATCGCCAGGGAGTCGGAAAACAGCACCACGGACCAACTGGGGGTGACGACCTGCTCGAACTCGAGATTCAGCAGGGAGTAGGTTTCCGAACCGGCGAGCCTTCCGGCCTCATTGCGCGAACCCGCCTGGCCGAACTGGTAGCCGCGGATGGAGCTGTCGCCCCCGGGGAAGAAGCGTTTATTGAACGGGAGGTTCCGCCCCACCTCCCCCTCGGCATGAACCAACCCGTGGGTGAACCCCACATTGATGTAAGCGCCTCGCCCGATCCCCTTGTGCCAGGAAGCGCCGATTTCCAGCCGCTGGTAGTTGGCTTCGCCCAGGAAATATTCGGAAGCGGCCTCGGTTATGCCGAAAAGGTTGTATCCGTCGCGTGGATATATCGGGTTGTCCCTTTCGTCATGCCGGATATCAAAACCGACGGACCCTACCTGCGCCCGACCGATTCCGTCTTCTTCGATGGCGTCGAAACGGGTGGACTGGAGCAACTGGTAGCTGTACCTCAACGTCAGATCGCTGTTGATCTTCGAGTAAAACGTCTGCAACCCGGCGGTGCCCCCGTACTCCGTGCGCATAAAATCGATCTCCTCCCGTCGCAAGGCGGTAGCCTGGCCGAAGGCATTGATGTTCTCACCGAATACTTCGGGCATGGTGTAACGGTAGTCGAGGCTGGACGACTTGAAGGATTGGATGGCCATAAGACGGGAACGGTGGGCGCGCCCGAATATGTTGTACTGCTCGATCTCCAACCCTCCCCGCAGCAACTCATAACTGCCGTAGCCCAGGAGAAGACTGATGTCGACTTCCTTGCCCTCCACCAGGCGAAACACCACGTTGCGGGTTTCCTCGTCGACCTCTTCGTATTCGACCTCCACCGAATCAAACACTCCGAGCCGGGCGAGCCGATAGCGGGCCTGATCCATCTCCAAACGGTCAAGCTCGTCGCCGGATCCCGCCATCACCCGCCGGCGAAGTACGGATTCCCGCGTCTTTTCACTGCCGTCGAACACCACGTCCCCCAGATAAACCTTGTTGCCCGTACGGACCCTGAAAAGCAGATCGATTTCGATACGGTCCTCGAGTTCCTCCCGCTCGAGGGTTTGCACTTCAACCCTCGCGTCCGGATACCCCTGACGGTAAAAACTGTTCCTCAGGTCGAGGCTGCTGTCCTGAACCCACATTCTCGAATACGGCCTGCCGGGTTCGCGCTCGACCGTCTGCGAGGGCTCCTCCTCACCTTCGACGTAGACTTCCTCACGAGACGATCGAATGATCGACTGCTTCCCCTCCCGCACCCGGATACGAACCGAGACCGCCCCGGTTTCATCGTCGCGGTCCGTCTCGTCCAGGACCACCCGGGCCTGCTCGTACCCCTTGCCCTCCAGAACCTCCCGCAGGTTCTCGATGCTGGTGTCCAGTTTCCTGGGAGTGAACACCCGGGTCCGCTTGAGGCGGATCAGGATATCGGTCGCCACAAAGTACGGCAGGGCCTCATTTTCATCGATCACGGTCAGCCCCTCGAACTCGACATTCTCATAGTAAAAAAGGATCCCCTCGTCGATCTGGAAGCGGACCGCCGTGGCCCGCATCGGGCGCGGCAGGAGAACGTCCAGGCGTTCGTCCCAGGTGAAGCGCTCTTCCGTCCCGTCCTCCAGGATCACCCGGGCCGTGATCTTTGGGCGCAGGTAACCATCCTGCTGCAGCCGCGAGTTGAGAATGAACACGGCATCCTCGATAAAATTGGCGTCGTAATGGGTACGATCCTCCTCGGTATCGAGGAGCTCGATGGTTCGCCGGAGATCCCGGTTCCCCCAGATGCCGTACCCGCGCACCTTCAGGTCCGGCGGATCCACCTCCTCTTCGGCCGGCAGGGGCGCCGGAATGAACAGCAATACCCCGAAGACCATTGCGAAAAGCCTTGTCAGACGGCGTTTCCAGGTGGTTCTCTCCCGGATTTCATATTGGCTGCGTGCGTGGTTCATTAACAAATGCTCATTGATCGACAGGACCGCGACCCGCGCCATCGGCGCACGGGATGTGCTTTCCTTAACGGCTGAAAAACCTCCATTTCACTCCCGCGTTCACGGCGTCAAAGCGATCGTACTCCCCGACCAGCCCCCACCTCGGGTGAAACATGTATTCGATATAAAACGTCTCCCGCCCCTGGTCGGAAATGTTTTCCCCCGAGCGGATTGTCAAGCGCTCGGCCCCGTCGTCGTCGCCGCCGAACTCCAGAAACAGATTCTGAGCGATGTAGAGGGCGAGTTTGGTGGCCTTTTGCTGTCCGGTAAACGTCAGTTCCCCGCGGGGCAACTCGCCCGCGGTGATCATCAGGAGGATGGCCTCGGAACTGAGCGGCGGGTGGGAGGTGAATTCGAGCGAGGGATCGTCCGCCGTTCCGCTGAGCTCCATCTGCAGGTCGTATCCAAAAATCCTGGACGAGGCGGTGATAAACAATTGGGGGCGGTAGGGATTGTCCTGGCTTAAGGAAATGGTCCCCTGCTGGATCCTCATGGTGGCGAACGGAAACCGGATTGCCCCGGCGTCGATCCGCACCTCTCCGATCGACTGGGGTTCCAGGAGCGTGCCGCGCAGATTGAAATTCGCCGACAGGCGCCCGCGGAACCCAGGTGCGCGGACGGCCAGGAACTGATCGCCCCGGATATCGATATCGAGAGTCCACTCGGAAAACGGTTCCTGGTCGACGCTGAAGAACGGCGGCCGCCGTTCCGGAGTCGCCACCGAAACCGGCGCCATCGCGCGGACATCGGTAATCACCAGACTTTCCCGCATGGTGATGCCCCCGGTGATCGAGGGCGTTTCATCACCGCTTCCGCGCAAGAGAAGGTCCAGGTCGCCGCGAATGACCAGTCCCGGCTGCCGGGTCAGCGGCAGGTTGTTGCCGGTGATCGTGAACTCGAAATCGGGCTCCATGGTGTCCGGCACCTCGACCCGCCCGCTGACCAGCAATTGCTGACCGCCCAACCGGGCGGAAAACTCCTCAAGCACCGCCTCCCGGCCTTCAAACAGGATCCGTGCGCGCATATCATGGATCGAACCAAATGGCATGATCGGGCGGGTTGCGGCACCCGCCAGAACGATCTCCCCCCGCTCAAATTGATCGCCTCTGACCGCCAGATCGACGCTGAGGCTGCCCTGGGGAGCGAGGAGTTCGGGAGCGAATCGCGCGAAGGGCGCCAGTTGCGCTTCGTCGATCAGAAGCCGCCCCTCCACCTGCCCCCAGTCGGGCAGGGTTCGTTCCTGGATCAGGGCGAGCCAGACCTCTTCCCCGAGCGGCCAGCGGCCATCCGCGCGGACCTCCTGCCCTTCGAGCAGGAAGCGAAGGATCTCCAGACGGGCTTCCTCGATATCGAACACCGTCCGCAACTCGACCTCCTCCATCCTCGGCAGATTGATCTCCCCCGCCCCCACGTATTCGACACGCTCGGTTCGAAAACCGATGCTTCCCTCGGGTCTGGCCAGGGTCCCCGAGAAATCCGCGTTCAATTCCGGCACCTCCAGTACGATGCCGGCCAATTCATCCAGTTTTGCCCAGAACGTCGCTTCCGGGTCGGAGAACGCGGCAAACGTGAATTCCCGCTCGAAATCGATTTCCAGAAACCCCTGCACCCGACCCGGATACAGGGCGACCGGCACGAGCCCCTCGGCGGTCAAAATCACCCCGCTCACATCGCGGAGCTCGAGCGTTTCGATGCTGACCCCGTTCCCGTCACCGTGGATTTGAACCAGCGCCTCGAAGTGCTCGCCTTCGTCGACTTCCATACTGAGCTGATTTTCCAGTGTGAACCGCAGGACGTCCTCATCCTCCCAGGATGAATCGAACACCAGGCGGTCAATAGTGATCTCGGGGATTTCGGGTTCCAGGTAATGGGTTAAAAACAACGGACTGAACTGATCGGCTTCCAGAGTAAGCCAGCCCCCCCGCGGCCAATCGATCAGGCCTTCCAGGAAAACGCGCTGGTCCATTCCTTCCATCGAGAGCCGGTCCAAAACCACTCTCCAGCCCTCCAGAGGCATGCCGGTATCGGGCTCCCCGTCGCTCTCACCGACCTCGAGACGCGCCGGAGATTCCAATTCGAGAAAGACATCCCCGCCCTGTGAAAACACGAGGCTCCCGAGGTCGAGAACCGCCCGCTCGGCCGGCCATCCGGCTTCGAGCGCGCCGTCCGCAGCAATGACGGCCCCGACATCGTTGGTCCAATTCAGACGCCACTCGTCGAAATCCAGAAACTCCCCGCTCCAGGCCAAACTGAAATCGCCCTGCCTGACCTCCGGCACTTTCAGGGAATTGAGGGCAAGCTCCACCTCGTGGCTCACACTTTCCAGCGGACCGGATACGCGGGCTCTCAATTGGGCGGACCGGAACCCGACTCCCTCGGGCAGGTAATCGCGCACGACAGCTTCGCGCAGATCGAGGGCGAACTCGCCGCGCCCGATTCGATTTTCCCGAACGTCATAATCGATGAATCCTCCAAGTGCCGTTCCGTCAGCGAGCAGCGCCTCCAGGCCCTCAAGATCGAGCACGGGCGGCACAAAGCTGGCCTCGGCTGAAAGACTCTTCAGGACCTGGTCAAACGCGACGATTTCCGCGGCCCCGATTTCGAGGAAGGCGTTCGGCCAGGGAAACTCCCCGGGCTCGCTTTCGTCGAGCGATTCCCCGGTCCAGAAAACCCGTCCCGCCGCGGATAGTGACTCGCCGGATACATCGTAAGCGGCCAACCCTTCGCCATTTAACCGAAAATCCACTTCCGGCATATCGGCGGCACCTGGTGAAATTCCGATTCGCCCGCTGAACACCCCCTGACCCTCGAAGAACCGCTGCTCACTCAGGTCGGCATCCACCGTCAACACCGACTCCTCACTCAGAATGCGGCCGGTATAGTCCGCTTCCAGAGGCTCCGACAGTTCCGCCCGCAACCAAGGCGACCCGATAATCGCGGATTCCAGCCGGACGCTGTCCAGGTTCCCCTCGGCACGGAGATCGATTTCGACCGGCAGGTGAACCGAATCCGGCAGCCGGGGTGCGGCCTCCGCACGCAAATCGACCTCGAAGCCCCCGTTCTCCCATCTCCCCATAAGGGTTCCCGTAACGGCTTCATACTCATCAAGCTTCAGAAGCTCGGCCGGGATCTCGATCGACTCGGAATGGACTTCGACCAGGGACGGCAGTTCGTCCTCTCTCCCGAAGGCAGCGGAGAGCACCAGATGATTCTTTTCCCAAACAGCGTCGCCCCGGATCCGCAGCGCCTCCTCATCCCGGCTCAAGGCGAGCGTCAAACCGGCCCGGTACGGCGCCAGTTCCGCCTCGAGCAGAATAGCCGCGGGATCGCGTACATCGCCCGTGAGCACCAACTCGTAATGCTCCCCCCCGAAATCGGCCGCGACGACTACCTCGGCCTCGCCTTGGCTCCAGAGAACGCGATCCACCGCGATCTCCACGGGATCCACCGCCACCACCCCGTCGCGCACCGAAACCCGGGGAACCCAGCGGCTGACGTGGGGAAGGATGCCCTCGACCCTTTCGTAAATCTCGTACGCGAAGACGTCCTCCGGCTCCTCGACCTCCACTTCCTCCGGCAGGTCGAGTTCCAGCCGCCAGTTTTCGACCGAAAGAAAATCCCGGTCGCCGGCGGTCCCGGTCAGGACGCGCCGCACCCAGGACAACGGCAGATACCCCTCAATCCGCTCTCCCGTGAACGAGGCAACCTCCTCGTCGAACCGCACGTCGTTGAGGGCGAAACGTGCGTACCCAATTCTTTCATACTCGGAATACTCCAGCCCCGCTTTCGCGGCAACCGGCTTGAGCGCCCAGGGCAGCCAAAGCGGCAGTGCGCCCGCCACCAGGATTGCAGCCAGGAACAAGCCCCCGAGTATGTACCAAACTTTTCTCATTCATTCACGCGTCGCCGGGCCAAAGGAGGGCAACCTAGCCAATCATCCCATGCTGACAAGCCGCCCCGGGTGAATTTCCGGCAGGAACCCTCCAAAGCGCGCTGAACCGGCAGGAACGCTTCATTCCCCGACCAGTCCGCTTCGCTTGAGCAACGCCAGAAGGTCCGGTTCCCGGCCCATGAAATCAACATACAGCTTCAACGGATCCTCGGCGTTGCCGCGGCTGAGGATCTTTTCCGCGAATTCCCGGCCCACTTTCGGATTGAGCACCCCTTCCGTCTGGAAGCGGGTGAACGCGTCGGCATCCAGCACTTCCGCCCATTTGTAGGAGTAGTAGCCGGCCGCGTAACCGGTGGGACTGGAAAACAGGTGACTGAAACGCCGCATGACAGTCGGGAGCGGCGTGCGGGTGGACGGCACATAGTCCTTCAACACCTCCCGCATGGCGCCTTCGAGGTCGCTTCCGGCATAGTCCGGATAACGGGCGTGAAGCTCCAGGTCCAGCCGGCCCAAACTCAGCTGCCGCATCATGGCATTGGCCGAGCGGTAATTGCGCGCCGCCATCATCTTCCGGAAAAGCGCCTCCGGGATCGGTTCGCCGGTCTCGTAATGCCGGGCGAAGAAGTTGAGGCTTTCCCGGTCCCAGCACCAGTTCTCCATGATCTGCGACGGCAGCTCGACGAAATCCCAGGCGACGTTGACCCCGTTGAGCGACTTGATCTCCAGCTCCCCGAACAGGTGGTGCAGCAGGTGCCCGAACTCGTGGAAGATGGTTTCGACTTCCCGGTGAGTCAGCAGTGCCGGCTTTTCCCCGACCGACGGAGTGAGGTTGCCGCAGATCAACCCCAGGTGGGGCAGCCGCTCGCCTTCCGGTGTCGTCCCTCCTGTGTGCAGGGCGTTGAACCAGGCGCCTCCCCGTTTCGGCTCGCGTGGATGCCAGTCCGCGTAGAACGACCCGAGATGCCGTCCGGCCTGGTCCCGCATCTCGTAGAATTTCACCTCCGGATGCCAGACCTCCACCGCGATGTCCTCCCCGCCGGCATCCTTTCCGGGCTCCCGAAAGCCGGTATCCTTCCGCTCCTCGATGCGGACCCCGAACACGCGCCCGGCAATGTCGAACAGGCCCTGGATAACCCGGTCTATGGGGAAGTAAGGCCTCAGATCCTCTTCATCGAAGTCAAACTTCGCCCGGCGCTGTTTTTCAGACCAGTAGAGCAGCTCCCAGGGCTCCAAAGGCAGACTCGCCTCGCCCAGAGCCTGACCCTTGAAATCCTCCAGTTCCCGGTTCTCCTTCTCGAAGGCCTCGCGCGAGCGGCGGTGGAGGTCGTCTATGAATCCGAAAACCCGCTCGTCCGATCTCGCCATGCGTCGCTCCAGCACCAGCCCGGCAAAGCTATTCCGCCCGAGCAGACGGGCCTTTTCCTCGCGCAGGTCCAGGATCTTACCTATCAACCCGGTATTGTCGTGCGGCTCCCCGGCTCCGACTCCAGCCGTCGCCTCCCACATTTGCCGCCGCAGATCGTCGTCCTCGAGATAGGTCATGAACGGCTCGAGCGAAGGCATGTGCAGGGTGAACCGCCATTTGGGACTGTCATCGCTGCCGTAACCCTTGGCAAGCGCATTGAGGCGCGCCGCCTCGCGCGCGCTCCCGGGAAGCCCCTTGAGACGGGACCCGTCGTCGATCACCAGCTCCCACGCGTTGGTCGCGTCGAGCACGTTTTCCGAAAACTTCTGCGTGGCGGCGGACAGCTCGCTCTCGATCCGCTCAAGGCGCTTCTTCTTTTCCGGGGGCAGATCCGCCCCGGCCTGACGGAAATCCGCCACTGTTTCCTCCAGAAAACGGCGGCGCACGCCCGTCAGCCGCTTCGCTTCATCCGTCGACTCATACGTCTTGAGGGCATTCCACAAGTTTTCGTCCAGGGGAATTCTGGCGAAAAATTCCGAAACCTTCGGCAGCATCTCGTTGTAGGCGTCGCGGAGTGACGGACTATCGCAGACCGAAGTCAGGTGGGAAACCTTCCCCCAGGCCTCCCCGAGGGCCTCGGTGGCTTCGTCGATTGCCAGCAACGTGTTCTCGAATGTCGGCGCGCCGGCGTTTTCCCCCACGGCGCCCAGGCGCTCACGCGCGTCATTGAGCGCCTTCTCGATATCCGGCTTCACCCGCTCCGGAGTGAGGCGGGACCAGCGGATCAAAAACGAATCTTCCAAATACGGGTGTTCAGGCATAGTCGAGGAGAAAACCAAATCCGCCTCGAACTCAAACCTCAAACGCCTTCAGCCGGATTGTCGCCCTTATTGGCAAATTGTTTCCATTTTATCCTTTCCAACCGCGGTTTTTTGGTGTTTAGTGCTTGGAAACATATCCGAACAGCGCTTCCATCCAGTGAAAGCTTCTGCTCGGAGAGGGTTACTTTTCCCGTTCAAATGATGCACCTTTAACGCAATCGGGAAATCTCCCATGTATTCCATGGGGAAATTGCAGACACATGCCGCAATCCACCGAGGAAATAATATCTCTCCAATCACTGACCCTGTCCGAAACACAGGGTATGCCCATCAGGCTCCTCGTCCACCTCCCGCCGAATCTTGAGGAGGCGGCCGAAAGGAATGCCATTCCGGTCCGGTTGGAGATCGAATTCGCCGACGGTTCCCTCAGCTCTCCCGAGAAGATGGACGGGGACCGTCCCTATAACCTGGCCCCCCCTCACCTGCAGGCCGGCAAGCTGGTGGAAAACTGGTGCGGCGACAAACTGGCCGGGTTCCTTCAGCTGCGACGTGCCCAGTTGAAGAAACTGCTCGAAGCGCTTCGGGGCGAACCGGTGTTTTTTATCGCGGGTCACGGAAAAGATCCCGCCGAATGGCACGGAACACTCCTTGCCGGCGTCAGCGAACACCTGGAAACCGATGCCGACGAGGAGGAAACCGGGGAAGAGGGCGACGACTGGGAGGAGGACGAGGAGGATTTCGAAGGGAAGACCGAACACCCGCCCAAACCCCAGGCGCCCGACATCAACGCCGGGCACACGCCGATGGAAGTGGACGGCTCCGGGGATTACCTGGCAATCAGCCTTCCCTCCCGCGAACATCCCTACTACGAGGACGCCCTCAACCTCCTTAAGGGAAACGAATTTCTCCTCGATCCTTCGTCGCGCAAATGGTGGCTGCGGGACAGGCACAAGGTCCTGAACTTCCTGGCCGAGAAACAAAGCATGCTGGAGAACAAATTCCAGGCGCGTTTCACGGACAACTTCATCAAGAATACCGAACGAATCACCGACGCGAAGATCACCTGTATCGCGAGGGAAGAAGCCGGGCAATTTGTCGTGCAAACGTCTCTCAAGGCCGGTAAATTCAAGTTCCGCGAGATTCAGAACAACATCAACTCCGGGAAGAATTACGTCGAAACCCCCACTCGCGTCTTCCTGATCTCCGAAAAGAAACTCAGGGGACTGGAGCACCTGCAACGATCGCTCGCCGGCAACCACAACCAGGCCCTTGTGCCGCGCACGAATCATCGTATTGAAACGCGTGATATGCCGGACACCGAGCATCTGATGGAGACCATTGCCGACCACTATCAGACGCCCGGGACCTGGAAGAAGCGCAGTGTCGCGATCCGGGACCTGTCCCGGCTGGAGCGTCCGCCCATCCCCCGGGACCTCGACAATGCGCTCCGCGCCTACCAGCGACTCGGAGTCGCCTGGATGTACCATCTTTACCGGAACCAACTCGGGGGAATCCTGGCCGACGAGATGGGACTGGGAAAAACCATCCAGGCCCTCGCCCACCTCGCCGCGATCCGCAAGGCACAGATCCGGAAGCGCAAATTCAAGCAACGAAGCAAGAAGAAGGGCAATCGCGGGCGCAATGCCAAACCGGCCTCCTCCCCGTTCCTGGTCGTCTGTCCGGCCGGTCTCCTCACCAACTGGAAACGCGAGACCCAGCGTTTCGTGCCAATGTTCAAATTCTTTGTCCACCACGGCAACGAGCGGCTTTCGACTCCGGAGGAATTTGAGCAGTACGATCTGGTCATGACCTCGTACACCACGCTGATCCGGGACGCCGAGCTCTTTCAGAGCCTGGTCTTCGACTGTCTCATCGCGGACGAGGCTCAGCACATCAAGAATCCGCAAACCCGCAATTTTCGCTCCATTTGCTCGCTGTACAGCCGCGGGCATTTCCTCCTGACCGGCACGCCGCTCGAAAACAGCCTGGACGACCTGGTCGCGCTGTTTGACTTCATCCTTCCCGGCTACCTGCACAAACCGCCGGCCAACCCGAAAGCCGAAGAGCGCGCCTGGTACGACAACCGTATCCAGCAGAAGGCGGCACCGTACATTCTGCGGCGCACCAAACAGCACGTGGCGCCGGAACTCCCGGACAAAATCGAACAGGTCATCTACTGCGAAATGGGCGCCGCCCAGCGGCAGCAGTACCAGGAGCTCAAGGAATCGACCCAGAAAGCCATCTTCGAACTGGAGATGGGCGGAGCTTCCGAAGGACGCCTGCGGGTCGCCGCTTTCACGCAGTTGCTGCGGCTTCGCCAATTCTGTTGCGATCCGCGACTCCTGCGGAAAGACAAGGAAACCGCGCCGGACGAGTCGATCGAATCCGCCAAAAAGGACTCCTTTATCGAACTGGTCCAGGAGTCGATCGACGGGGACCACCGCATGCTCGTCTTTTCGCAGTTCGTCTCCCTGCTCCACATTCTCCGGGAGGAACTCGACCAGGCCGGTCTCTCGTATTGTTACCTTGACGGAAAGACCAGGGACCGGATGAAGGAGGTCGACCGCTTCAACAATTCCCCGGACATTCCCGTTTTCCTTATCTCACTCAAAGCCGGAGGCACCGGCCTCAATCTGACCGGCGCCGACACAGTCATCCATTACGACCCGTGGTGGAACCCGGCGGTCGAAGCCCAGGCAACCGACCGGGCGCACCGAATCGGCCAGAGCAAGGTCGTCACCAGCATCAAGCTGATCGCAGCGGATACCATCGAGGAAAAGGTTCTCGAGCTCCAACGCTCGAAATCGAATCTCCTCAAAGACCTATTCGCGGCCAGCGAAAGCGCCAACGCCAAAATCACGATCGACGATATCAAGGAGCTCCTGGAGTAGAAGCGGTCCACCCGGTGCCCGCGTTTCAAAGACAAGGCGTCGTTAGCGAAAACGCTCATTCGGGATAAGTTTCACTCATATGAGCAACAGTAGTTGCTTGTTCGTTTATCTTCGGCAAGTGAAGCGGGCGCGAGGCTTTCCCGTTCCGGCCGTTTGCTTCTGGAGCACCCCGCGGCAAACAGATGCGAACTTGGAGAACAGGTCCGTAGGGTAATCCCCTATGGGTGCATGCGGACTTCTCTCGATGCTCAATAGTAGACTCACCCCGATTGTGGATGAGCAGGCAATTGTTATAAAGTGGGACCCGTGAGAGTGAAGTTCACCGCCTATCGGATTCTTCTGATCACACACACAAACACACATGTTGAGTCGCGAACCATTCCGGATCGCGAAATAATCAAAGCACAGAAGGTAAGCCAATGAAAAACACCAAACAACAGTCCTTGCGTCCCTACACGCCTCCGAAGCTCTCCAGCTACGGAAACGTATCCAAGCTGACTCTTGAGCTCCGGTACAAAATGGCCGGTAATGGGAATAACGGTTCGGTTTCTTAATATTCCTGCGGTTTCCGGGTGATTGACCAATCACTCATGTGAATCGGTTATGTATGAATATTATTTAGCCGGACTCGGTATTCGCTCAGACATTGAACTTCCGCTCTCGAAAGCGGAGCTTCCAGGTACGGGAGCGGAAGTTTCTCTTTCGCACGGCCCTCCTTTGCCCGAGGGAAACTGCCCGCCCAAGGCCGAATGGAATTGGCCGTCGCCGGACGAGGCCAGCCTGAGTTATCCCCGGCTGGGGATGGCATCGATCTCGGAAGGGAAACGAATCCTGCTGCGACCGTATGCCGGCAACACTTCGACGACTGAGTGGCGGGGATTGTTGATACCCTGTTTTGCCGCGCTCTTTCATCAACGCGGGGCCCTGTCCCTTCATGCGAGTGCGGTGTACACCAACGGACAGGCCGTCGGATTCATGGGATACCCAGGAGCGGGCAAATCGACTTTGGTCGCTCAACTGGTTGGATCGAGCTTCAGCTTTTTGTGCGACGATCTTCTTCTGACCAGCGCGACCGGCGACAACCGCGGCTTTCTGGCACACCCCGGCTTTAGAATCATCAAGCTCTGGGAGGACGCCGTGCGGGCCGCCGGCGCCGGTAATTCGCGCATCGGACGTCTCTATCCGGATGCCGACAAGGACGGATTCACCCCTCCCTCCCTGAAGTCGAGGTTCTCCCCCGCCCCGCTCAAGTGCCTCTTTGTTCTCGAAGAAGGCGATCGCGTGAAAGTCGAAACGCTGTCGAGGCCGGACGCGCTTGCCGAACTGCTCCGTCAGACTTACGGCGTGCTGTCATTCAAGCAGAAACCGCTGCCGGTCCATTTCCGCCAATGCGGCGAACTGGCCGCTAGAATCCCTGTCAAGCGCCTGATCCGGCCAAAAACCTTCGCCGGCTCGGCCGGGGTCGAACAGGCGATCACCGAGGCGCTGGACGAGGACCGCCGCACCCAACTTGGAAAAATGCCGGTTTGATTGGCTGAGGGCTCGTTACCCTGGACTAAGTAATATTTTTATCTTGCAAACGCCCTCCCGGCCCGTTTAAAAAACCTCCATCCCTTAAACGCTCTCAAAATGAAATACCTAAGTACCACCGTCGCTTTCTTGATCGCTTCGGCTGTAGCCGGAACGAGCCAGGAAACCCTGCTGGAGTTTGACATCGGTAATCTGGAGTTCGATCCGCCGGGCTCGCTCGCCCCGTCGTTCACTGCTCCGAATGTGTCCGGCGGCGACCTTTCCCGGCAGGGAGTCGACCATGATCCTTTCTTCGGCGACGGGGAGGAAAACGTGGCGGCAGACTCCGACGGGCTTTATGGCGCCGGTGAATGGCCGGCCGATTCCAGTGCCGACGCCGAAAAGTATTTCGAATTCTCGTTAACTCCTGATGAAAACTTCAGCCTGACCGTTGATTCCCTCCAGCTTGGGCTTTTCACGGAGAACACCCAGGACGTTGACCCCGACGACGGGTCAATCAACGAGTTCCTTGGGCCGAGGCTTTGGGATGTTTCCTACAGCCTGGACGGTTTTACTACCGTGGGTACCGTGCTGGATACCCTGGAAACGCCTCTCCCTGAGGATGTGCCGGCGGGAGAAAGCCGCTGGGCCCAATACACCTTCACTCTTACGGATCTCGCTATTGTCGGGACGCTGGGGCAAACGATCACCTTTCGTGTGGCCGGCTACGATCGACCGGAGGGCTCCGACTCACGTTCCTACGGTGGCTTCAGTAACGCCACAGGAGACGCTCCGTCGCTGGGTTTTCCGAGTTCCTGGGAAGGACAGGGCGCCAATATCACAGCGTCGGGAACCGTAATTCCCGAACCTTCTCAGGTGGCCGCGTCGATCGCGGGATTGGCGTTCCTGGTCACCGTGCTGGTTCGCCGCCTCCGCCGAAAGGCTTGAGCCACTCTGCGAAAGAATCCTTTTCCGAAAAGGTCCCGGTTCTACCGGGACCTTTTTTTGGGACCAAGTCAGGTGGATGAGGAGGCTCCCGTGGCCCAGGTCTCAGGTGCGCCGCACACGGTTGCCCATGCAGGTCTCCACCAACTCGGCGGCATGGATCCACGGGTGATCAGCCGGCACTGTACGGTGGCCGCGTGAAACCTCCTCCAGAGGAACCGGGACCGTTTCGGATCCGCTTACGGCCACCATCACGTTGTACTCTCCATCCGCAAGCAACTCCCCCGCGCGGGTTCCCAGGAGGGTGCACAAATGCCGGTCCTGCGGAGACGGCGACCCGCCGCGCTGAACGTGCCCGAGCGAGGTGGTTCGCGCCTCCAGTCCGGTAAGCTGCTGAAGCTGCCTGGCGATTCGACTGTCGAGGGATTCCTGAACGAGGTGCGGCCCTTCGTGCAGCGCATCCGCCTTCTTTCTGGTGTCTTCCACGTCATTTGAATTCTCCGCTCCGGAGGGAGTCGCGGCTTTCCCGTCACGCGCCTCCTTGACGGAACGGGCTCCTTCGGCCACGACAACGATGGAAAAGCGCTTACTGTGCTTGCGCCGCTCGAGGAGGTGCTCGACAACCACCTCGCGATCATAAGGGATCTCCGGAATGAGGATCACATCGGCCCCGCCCGCAATGCCGGCCCCGAGAGCCAGCCAGCCGGCTTTATGCCCCATGACTTCACACACGATCACACGGTGGTGACTGGTGGCAGTCGTATGCAGGCGATCGATCGCTTCGGTCGCGATGTTCATGGCGGTATTGAAACCGAAGGTGACATCGGTTCCGATGACATCGTTGTCGATGGTTTTCGGAAGGGTGATCACATTCATTCCCGCCTCCCGAATACGCTGGGCGTTCTTCTGGGTACCGTTCCCGCCCAGGCACACAAGGCAGTCGATCTCGCGGGCGCGGGCATTCGCAACGGCAACGCCCGTCATGTCGAGGATCTGGTTCCCCATCGGCATCTTGTGGGGTTTGTCGCGGCTGGTGCCAAGAATGGTTCCGCCGAGGGTGAGGATGCCCGAGACATCGGGATCCTCGAGCAGCTGAAACCGGTTCTCCACAAGTCCGCGGAACCCGTCAGGAATCCCCAGGACCCGAATACCGTAGTGCATCGCCGACTTCGCGACAGCTCGAATCGCCGCATTCAAGCCAGGGCAATCTCCGCCTGAGGTGAGAATTCCGATGCGTTTGGTCTTGGATAAACGGCCCATAGACGATCTACCTACAACCAATCAACCCGCCTCGGCAATGCCGATTTTCGATGAGGCTTGACCTGCGCCGGGCATCCGCTACGAAAAGACCCCATGGGACAACAATACAACAAGGTGATCAAACGTATCCGCCGCAAGCGCTACCTCGCCCGTCGCAAAGAACGGGCCCAAGCTGCGTCGGGCAGGAAAAAGAAGTGACCGCCATTTGGGTCGGGACGGTTTACGGAACCGTCAGCCTGATAACCTTCATCGCCTATGCGTGGGATAAACGCAGGGCACAAAAGGGCGGCCGAAGGATTCCGGAATCCACCCTGCATTCTTTCGCCCTGCTGGGAGGCTGGCCGGGCGCATTCCTCGGGCGCCGGGTCTTGCGGCATAAGACACGGAAATTTTTGTTCCGGGCGGTCTTCTGGCTTATCGGCGCCGTCCATGTCTGTGCCTGGGCCGGATTCATTTTTTATTGGAACGATTGATCCGGCCGAGGGCCATCGGCTTGCCAATAGCCTCAGAAGGGTACGAAGCCGACCCCAACGGATGGAAAGCACCCCGTCTCCTCCCGGCCCGCCGCACGAACGGCTTCACCCTGCGATTCCCCGCAGGAGCGGGTTCACACCGCAATCCGAACGAAACGGCGACACCGCCGGCGTTCGTTCGGTATTGCGACGGCTAGTAAGTCGAATCGGAGCGGATGAAGTCCTTCTGCGCCGCGTGGCGCGCCCGCAGCCGCAGGCCCTGAAGGCGAATAAAGCCGGTGGCGTCGTTCTGATTGTAGCTGCTCGCCACTCCTTCCATTGAAGCGACTTCCGGGTCGTACAGGGAATACGGCGATTTGCGCCCGCAGGTGATCACATTGCCCTTGTAGAGCTTAAGCCTGACCGTTCCCGTGACGGGCTTCTGGCTTTCGTCGATCAACGCCTGCAGGGCCTCCCGCTCGGGCGCGTACCAGAATCCGTAATAGATCAATTCGGCATAACGCGGCATCAGACCGTCCCGCAGGTGCATGAGTTCCCGGTCGAGGGTCAGGCTTTCCACCTGGCGGTGGGCGTGCATCAGGATGGTTCCCCCTGGGGTTTCGTAAACGCCCCGGCTCTTCATGCCGACAAACCGGTTTTCGACCAGGTCCACCCTTCCCACTCCGTGCTTTCCTCCAAGCCGGTTGAGCTTTTTGAGCACCGCCGCCGGACTCAGCCGTTCTCCGTTCACGGCCACGCAGTCTCCCGCCTCGAAATCGAGCTCAACGTATTCCGCCTCGTCCGGAGCCTCTTCCGGGGATACCGAGAGTTTGAACATTTTCCGGTTCTCCACCGTCGTCGGATCAAACCACGGATCCTCCAGAATCCCGGCTTCATAGGATATGTGCAGGAGATTCCGGTCCATCGAATACGGCTTTTCCGCACTCGCTTCCACGTCGATGCCGTTTTTCCGGCAATACTCGATCATTTCGCTACGTCCGGGAAAGGTTTCCCGAAACTCATCCAGCCGCCAGGGTGCGATGATTTCGAGATCCGGGGCCAGCGCTGTGTAGGTCAACTCGAACCGGCACTGGTCGTTACCCTTGCCCGTGGCCCCGTGGGAAACGGCCGTCGCCCCGGACTTGCGGGCCAACTCAACCTGCGCCTTGGCGATTAGCGGCCGGGCGATCGAGGTCCCCAGGTAGTACTGGCCTTCGTAGATCGCGTTGGCCCGGATCATGGGGTAAATGAAATCGGTCGCAAACTCGTCCACCAGGTCCAGGGTGTGGTGCTCGATCGCGCCGGTCGCGCGCGCCTTCTCCGGCAGCCCGCCCAGCTCCTCCTCCTGGCCGATGTCAGCCGCAAAAGTCACGACTTCGGCGGAATACCGTTCCTGTATCCATTTAACGATGACTGAGGTGTCCAGCCCGCCGGAATATGCGAGAACCACTTTCATAGACGGTCTATCATCAACGGGAAATCCGGACGGAGCAAAGCAAAACTGTCCTTCAATATCAATCGACCGGGAAGCCGGGTTCCCTCTCAGAATTCCGTCACCGCAGGCGGGGTCCCCCGAGATCCGGAATACCCGGAGCGACCGGGTCTCCCCGGGCGCCGGAAGAACGATTCGACCCGGACAGCCGTTCGAATGGAGCCACCGCGGTCGCTTGCCATGGTTACCCGATTGTTCCTGCGCACTTGACGAACGTTGCCGAATTTCAAACAATCCCCCTGCTTCTCGATCGCCAACCCGCGTTTTCAACCACCTCGCACTCATGAAAAGCCCTGTCGCCTCCGCTAACCGCCACCCCCGACTCACCCGGCGCGAAATGCTGAAAATGACCGCTCTCGGGCTGGCCATACCCCTGTTCGCACCGGCTTGCGCCACGTCTTCCCGCCGCAACGCCCGACGCTCGAACGCCGACACGCTTCACATCGGCTGTATCGCGACCGGTCGCATGGGCCGGGGCGACATGAGAGCGGCGCTGCAGCAGGGCCTCGATCCGGAAATCAACGCACGGGTGGTGGCGGTGTGCGACGTCGACGCCAACCGGGCAGCGCTGGCCAGGGCGATGGTCGAAACGTTTTACAAGGAGAACCTGCCGGATGAGACGCACCCGGAAATCGCGGTTTACCGGGATTACCGGGACTTATTGGGACGCCGGGACATCGAAGGTGTCACCATTTCCACCCCCGACCACTGGCACGCGCTCAACGCCATCGACGCCGCGAACGCCGGCAAAGACATGTACATTCAAAAGCCCCTGACGTGGTCCATCGGCGAGGGCAAGGAACTGGTCAAAGCCGTCCGCCGGAACAACGTCGTCCTGCAAACCGGGTCCCAGCAGCGCTCGAACGCCCGTTGGCGCAGGGCCTGCGAACTGGTCCGCAACGGTCGCATCGGGAAAGTGGAAAGCGTTCTGGTCACCCTCCCCTCCGACAGCGGCACCGGGAATCCGGAACCGATGCCCGTGCCTGAGAATCTCGACTACGACATGTGGCTGGGCCCGGCACCCGAAGCCCCGTACACCGAGGACCGGGTCCACCCGCAGGACGGCTTCGGACGCCCCGGCTACCTCCAGATTGAACGGCACTGCCTGGGAATGATCACCGGATGGGGAAGCCACATGTTCGACATCGCCCAGTGGGGCCTCGGCACCGACGACACCGGCCCCCTCGAAATGCGGGCTAAGGGCGAGTTTCCGGACCGGGGGCTGTTCGATGTTCACACGAATTTCGAGGCCGAGGGGCGTTACGCCGACGGCGTCAAACTGCTCGCCAAAACCGGTTCGGCCGGAGTTCGTTTCAACGGCGAGGACGGATGGCTTTTCGTCAGCCGGGGCGGCATCGAGGCCAGCGATCCCGCGATTCTCGAGGATGAAATCGGCGACGACGAAATCAGGCTTTATCACAGCGAAAACCACATGCGCGACTTCCTCGAATGCATGAGAACCCGCAAGGATCCGATCTGCCCGGTGGAAGTGGGCCACCGTTCCAACAGTGTATGCGTGATGACCCACATCGCCATGAAGCTCGGTCGCGAAGTAAATTGGGACCCCGGGCGGGAACGGTTCATTGATGACGACCAAGCAAACGCGATGCTCTCGCCCAGCTACCGTGCTCCCTGGAAGGTTTGATCATCTATGAAACCCTTAATGAATTCACCCGTACCCGTCAGCGTTCTGGCCGGTTTTTTTCTGGTTGCCTGTGTTATGCACGGCGACTTTGCCTTCGAAGAATCCGACGGGCGTTTGCTGCTTACTGAAGGCGGTGCGCCGGTTCTGGTCTTCAATTACAAAGACATTGAACCGCCCGGGGACCGCGAAGGTGTCGCGCGCAACGGTTACATTCATCCTCTTTACGACCCCGACGGCATTCCGCTGACGGATGACTTTCCTCCGGACCACCCCCACCACCGCGGGGTCTTTCTCGCCTGGCCCCGGATAGCCGTTCTGGGAAACCAGGTCGACGTGTGGCACCTGCGGGGAATCCAACCTGCCTTTGAAGAATGGGGGCCCAGGGAAACCGCGGGTGGATCCGCCTATTTCGAGGCCGGTCAGATCTGGAGGCTGGACGACGGCCGCGATGCGGCCCGGGCCCGCTTGCGCTATACGGTTCACGCGTTCGACGGAATCGGCCGTGCGATCGACATTCACGCGACGGTCACCAACCTCACGGAGGAACCGCTGACCCTGCGCGGATCCGGCGCCGCCTATGGCGGATTGAATATTCGTATGGACGGCGAACGCCCGGACGTCGTCATCACCACCGCTGAGGGAATACTCGAAGGCAACTCGAACGAAATCGACCCCCCGAGCCCCTGGGCGGACCATTCCAGCCGGCCCGCCGACGACCGGCCGCATTCGGGCGTCGCCATTTTCCAGCACCCGGATAACCCGGATTTTCCCGCGCGCAACTGGACACTGCGGCCCTACGGCTTCCTCGGCGCCGCCTGGCCGGGAGAGAACAGCCACGAATTGGCGCCCGATGAATCCCTGGACCTCCGCTACCGCCTGTTCATCCACAACGGCACCGCAGACGACGCCAATGTGCCGGAACGGTTCGAGGCCTACTTACGCGAGGCGACGGAGTAATCCCGTCGGGGACAGTGGTCGAATTGATGAATCGCGGCACCGGCCAAGCGTTGCCGGATAGCTCTGGAACCTAACCCCGCATCCCGGATTGATTGAAACCCGTCCGTCAAACGGACAAACCCAAACCAACACCTGACCCCTGTCCCTTCATGACTCAGCAACCCGACCCCGACTCTCAGGAACAGCCCGGCGGAACGCCTTCCGAAAAACACATTTTACGTGAAGCGGATGCCGCGGGCGGATGGAAAAAATACCGCACCTACCTCGCCCTCTCCGGCCCGGGTTTTCTGCAGAGCGCGATTACGCTCGGAGGAGGAACGCTTGCCGGCAGCCTTTACCTGGGCGTGCTGGCGGGAACGAGCATGCTGTGGGTCCAGCCCATGGCGATGATGATCGGCATCATCATGCTCTGCGCCATCGCCTACGTCACGCTGTCCACGGGACGCCGGCCCTTCGAGGCGATCAACACCGAAGTGAATCCGGTATTCGGCTGGGGCTGGGCACTGGCGGCGTTTGTGGCAAACATGGTCTGGGTCATGCCTCAGTATACGCTGGCCGTGGGGGTATTTGAGCAGAATCTTCTTCCCGGGGTGTTCGGTGAAAACGGGGCCCTGCCCCAAACTACCGGCAGGCTCATCCTGGTGTTTCTCATCTTTGGCATCGCCCTGGCGGTGACCTGGAGCTACGGCCGCGCCGGGATCGGTGTGAAGCTGTTCGAGCTCCTCATCAAACTGATGGTTGCCTTTATCGTACTGGCCTTCATTGGAGTGGTGATACGCCTGGCATTCGAGCCCGGAGTTTTTAATTGGGGCGAGATTCTTCGCGGCTTTATCCCCAACCCGGCAATGATTCAGCGCCCCGCCGAAGGGTTCCAGGCCCTCCTCGGCCATATCCCGCCGCAATTCTCCGAATACTGGGTGGAGATCATTGTCGGCGATCAACGTAACGTCATTGTAGCCACGGCGGCCACGGCGGTTGGCATCAATATGACATTCCTCTTTGGGTACTCGCTCCTCCGGCGGCGCTGGGGAAGGGAGTTTCGCGGATTTGTGAAATTCGACCTCGCGACCGGGATGCTGATTCCCTTCCTGATCGCCACGAGTTGCGTGATTCTCGCCGCCGCCAGCCAGTTTCACCGGGTCCCCCAGCACGGCTTGATGGACCCGGAAGAGATCGCCATGGTCCAGGAGGAACTCGGCGAGGAAGCCCGGGAGGTTCCCGAGGCCCTTCGCGCCTCCGAAGGCCAGCGAGACGCCTACCGCAAGCTTCTGCTGGAGCGGGCGCTGCTCGCCATGGACGAGGAAGAGGCCGAGAGTGTTCGTTCGGAGCTCGGAACCCTCCAGGACGATCCTGACCGGGAGAACGATTATAACAGTCGGCTGGACGAGCTGACCGCCGTCACCACCCCTTACGACCGCTACCTCGCCGCGACCCTTGTCCGGCGGGACAACTTCGATCTGGCCACCGCGCTGGAACCCTTGCTGGGCCGGTTCTTCGCGCAGGTCATCTTCGGTCTCGGGGTTTTGGGAATGACGTTTTCAAGCATCACCCTTCTGATGGTGATATCCGGTATTGGTTTTTGCGAGTTTCTGAACAAGCCGCACGAAGGATGGTGGTTCCGCTTCGGCGCACTCTTTCCGGTAACCGGCGTTATCGCCCCGTTTTTCTGGACGGCGGCAGCTCCGTGGTTGGTCGTTCCCGTATCGGTCTTCGCCTTCCTCCTGATTCCTCTCGCCTACATTTCCTTCTTCGCCCTGATGAACCAGAAAACCCTCCTGGGAGACGACATGCCCAGGGGCGGCCGGCGGATCGCCTGGAACGTGTTCATGGGCGGCGCGCTCCTGATTATCGTGCCGTCGAGCCTGTACATGCTTTACAACCGTTTCGGCCTGGGCGGTCTGACAGCGGCTGCACTCGTCCTGCTTCTGGCCGCTGCCGTCCACATCTATCGCAAAAACCAGGTCCGCCCGGAACAGCCCCATCGACCCGATTTCTGAATTCCACGACCGCCCTTCCTTCTTCCCGGCAATCGACGAGACTCCCCGACCCTTTTCAAAACCCGGCTTGACGGCATCCCTCCCATCACTACCGTTTAATAGTCAATTACGGGATCCTTGCCGTCCCAAGCAGCGTAGGCCAAAGACCTAAGTTGATGCCCGGTCGGCAGATACCAGCAAACCCGCCCTTCTGAATCGCAGGGCCCAACCAACACCTACTCGGCTGAATTGCCATTACCAAATACATGATGATATCCAAGAAAATTCTACCATTCCTAACAATCGCCGCTTTGGCCGCGGGACTTTCGCTCTCCGCATCCGGACAGGCTCCGGGCGGTCAGCCTCCGGGCGCCCAGGAACAGCCGGACCAAGTCGATCAACTCGCCCAAATGGTCGGACTCAGCGACGAACAGCAAAGCGAGATTCGCGGCTTGATCGATGAAATCAGCCCGCAGATCGAGGAATTGCAGGGGAATATTCAGGTCCTCCAGGAAGCGCTTCAGGAACAGTCCGGAGCCGATTTTGATGAAGCCGAGATTCGCGAAACCGCCGGAGAACTCGGCGAGTTAACCGGCGAAATCACCGCTCTCTCCGTGATTCTGCAGTCGAAAGTCGACGGCATCTTCACCGACGAGCAACGCCAGACACTCGAAGACCTCGAGCGGCAGCAACAGGAAATGCAGCAACAGCAGATGCAGCAGCAGATGCAACAACAGATGCAGCAGCAAATGCAGCAGCAGGAACAGCCTCCCCAGCAACCCTGACCCGAGCCGGTCGCCCGCATTTTTTGCGGGAAGCGGAATCTCTCAGGGATTTCTTTTCAAGCAGCCCGGACCCTGATCGGTCCGGGCTGTCTTATTTTCCACAAGGATCCAGCGTTGAACCGATTGAAGCCGGGGCCGGACCGGTGAACGGACAGGCCCGGGCCTGGGCAGCAAAAGACAGGCTCCGCGCTTTGCTCCTTGACCTTATTACGCGCCGGACCCGTAGTGGGGTGTTCCGCTTATGACCACCGCATCCTTTTCTTCGCTCGGTCTCAAACAGCCGCTCCTCGACAGCATCGACCAGCTCGGCTACGAGCAGGCCACGCCCATCCAGACTGAAACCATTCCGGTTGCCCTGCGCGGTGTCGATCTCATCGGCCTTTCCCAGACCGGCTCTGGAAAGACCGCCGCTTTTGCCCTGCCCGGACTCAACGGGCTCGACCTCGACCGCGCCGCCACCCAGGTTCTGGTGCTCTGCCCAACCCGCGAACTGGCGGTGCAGGTCTGCGAGGAGGTCCGCCGTCTGTCCGCCCGCATGCCTGGCGTGAAGGCGATACCCGTCTACGGCGGCGCACCGATGCACCGACAGACCAAGGGGTTACAGGCCGGAGCGCACATCGTGGTCGGCACTCCCGGCCGCATCCTCGACCACCTCGAGCGGAAGAACCTCCAGACCGAACACATCCGAATGGTCGTTCTCGACGAAGCCGACCGTATGCTCGATATGGGGTTCAAGGAGGACATGGAGCAAATCCTTTCCCAGACACCGAAAGAACGACAGACTCTCTTCTTCTCCGCCACCATGAACAAGGCCGTGGAGAGATTGATCGCCGGCTTCTCCCGGAATCCCGAAACCGTTGCCATAGAGCGCAAGGCCATGACCGTCGACTCCGTCGAACAGGTCTACTACGAGGTGAGGAACCGCTCAAAAATTGAGGTTCTGTCCCGGCTCCTCGATATGCAACCGCCCAAGCGCGGCATCGTGTTCTGCAATACCAAGCAAATGGTCGATGACTGCTGCGAAGCGCTGCTCGCCCGCGGGTATGCCGCCGACCGTATTCATGGCGACATCACCCAGCAGGGACGGGAACGGGTCATCGCCCGCTTCCGCGAAGGCTCGGTCGAGCTGCTTGTCGCCACCGATGTCGCGGCCCGCGGCCTGGACATCGAGCACGTTGAAGCGGTCTTCAACTACGATCTCCCCTACGACCCTGAAGATTATATCCATCGCATCGGACGGACCGGACGGGCCGGCCGGTCCGGACGCGCGATCACCTTCGTCTTCGGGCGGGACATCTATCGACTGCAGGCAATCGAGCGCTTCATTCGCCAGCCTCTCAAACGAACTCAAATTCCCAGCCAGGAGGAGGTACAGGGACACCGCACCGACCGCATATTCAACGAAGTCCGGGAGCGGCTCGAGAACGGGGATTTCAAGAACCACGAAACGCTCGTCGACCGGCTCCTCGATCAGGGCTTCACCCCAACCGATATCGCCGGAGCCCTCTTCACGATGTTGCGAACAGACGACGGGCGGCCCCTGGAATCCATACAGGAGGATACGAAACCGTTTTCCCCGGAAGCGTCCCGGCCCAAAAATAAACCTTCCAAAGCGAAGGCGAAGGGCGGTTTCAAGAAACGTCCCTTCGATCGGGGCAAAAGCGGGCACGGCAAACCCTTTCCTTCGAAAGGGAAGCCCTCCAAGGCCAAAGGCAAAGCGGAAAAGCCCGCCTGGGCGGAACGAAAAAGCCGGCCGCCGAAAAAAGGCGGCGCACCCGGCTCACCCAAGCGCCCGAAGTGACCCGGCCGAGCCATGCGGCCCGCCCGGATCGTCCCGCCCTTTCAGCCCTGGAAAAGGCCGGAGGCCTGTTTGTGCTGCTCGCGCAAACTGTTGCAGACGAGATCGCACAGGTCGAAGACTGTCGCATCCTCGATCCGATAATAAACAAAATTACCGTCCTTGCGCCGCGCGACAATTCCAGCCTGGACGAGATTATGTAAATGGCGCGAGGCGTTCGCCTGATTCAATCCCGTCTCCTCAACCAGGACCCCGACCGATTTTTCCCCCGCCATCAACGCGTGCACCAGTTTGAGGCGCGTCGGCTCCCCAAGTGCCTTGAAACGATGCGCCACCTTGTCGAGATAGTTTTCGGACAGCGCCAAACCTGACCTTTTTATTTGGGTTTTCATCTGTAATTCCCCTCAAACTATCAACTAGTTGATTGATTAGTCATCTATTGGTGGCAATAAGTTCCGGGCGGGTCAAGTTATCCTGCTGTTTATCGAATCAGGACTCCGCCCTGACCGGTTCGGCTGGAAAGATGGCGTCGACGTAGTGATCGACCGAATAGGGTTGCAGATCCTCGGCCTTTTCCCCGAGACCCAGGAAGTAGACCGGCAGCTGAAGCTCGCGGTAGATGCCGACCAGCGCTCCTCCCCGGCTGGTGCCGTCGAGCTTGGTAACGGCCAGGCCGCTCAGGCCGAACTCTTTGTTAAAAACACGGGCCTGTTCGATCGAGTTGGAGCCAAGGCTTCCGTCGGCCACCAGGATCGAGTGATGGGGGGCCGAGGGATCCTGCTTACGGAGGACCCGGCGTATCTTTGCCAACTCCTGCATCAGGTTGGCCTTGTTGTGCAAACGCCCGGCGGTATCGATAATCAGGTAATCCTTGCCGCGACTTCTGGCAGCCTGCCAGGCATCGAAGGCCACGGCCGCCGCGTCCGCCCCACGCTGGCTCGAAATGATTTCCAGCCCGAGTCGGTCACACCATGTCTTGAGCTGTTCGTTGGCCGCGGCACGAAAGGTGTCGCAGGCAGCGACCAGGACTTCCTTGCCGTCTTCCTTGAGCTTGTATCCGATCTTGGCTGCCGTTGTGGTTTTGCCGCTGCCGTTGACCCCGAGCAAAATGACTACCGTGGGGGAGCATTCCGCTTCGGACAGCCCCTTTTCGGACCCTGCGAGCACCCGGCGCAAAACCGCGCCGCCGATAGCTGAGGCCTCCTGGCCTCGCAGTTCCTTTTCTTTCTTAAACGCCTCCTGAATCTCCGAAATGATTTCCTCGGTGGTCTCGACCCCGAAATCGGCCCCGTAAAGGGCCTCCTCCAGGTTCTCGATCGAGCTCGCATCGAGTTTTCGCCCGCCGAGCAAGCCGCCGATCGAACCGAACAGTTGCTTCGTGGTCCGGGAAAGCCCCTCTGTGAATTTCCTGTATAAACCGAACATGATTCGCCTGCGCGCTCTTCGTTTAAGTAAAGTGCGCCCTAATCCAGTGCTGCGTGCCGCAGCGGGCGGTTAATCTTCTCCTTGATTTTGTCGAGAATCCCGTTGATGAAGCGCTTGGAATCTTCGTTGGAAAAAAGTTTACTCAGCTCAATCGCTTCGTTGATGGACACCACGGGCGGAATATCGCGCCGAAAAAGGAGTTCGTAAATCGCGAGTCGGAGGATCGCAAGATCGATTTTGGCGATGCGCTTGAAATCCCAGTTCCTCGCCAGCAGCCGGATCTCGGAATCGACTTCGTCAATATGTTCCAGCGTCCCGTAAATCAACTCCTCTCCGAAGCTGAAATAGTCGCGCTCCTCTTCCTTCACCTCGAAAAAACGCCGGACACTGTCGTTAAGATGGTCCGGCCGGTTCATATCCCAACCGTACAGGTATTGGACGGCCGCAATGCGGTTTTCGCGCCTGCGCGAACGATTACTCATTCGACTCATCCTCTCCGCGCTTCTTCAGCGCGGCCATTTCCAGGGCAGCCTGACCGAACTCCGCACCCCGGTCCAATCCCCCGCGAACGCGTTCTTCGGCCTGGGCGCGGCTCTCCGCCACGACAACGCCATTGATCACGGGAACGCCGGTGTTGAGCGCCACCATCTGCAGGGCGTCGCTCACACTCTGGGCGACGATGTGATGGTGGGCGGTTGCCCCTTTGAGCAATACCCCCAAAGCAATGCAGCAGTCGAAACGTCCGGACTCCGCCTGAAGCTGAACTCCGTAAGGGACCTCGTTCGACCCCGGGACGCGTATCAGTTCGACCCCCGACTCCGGCACGCCCGCCTTGCGCAGAGTGGTTGCGGCACTACCAAGGAGATCATCGACCAGATCCTGGTTATAACGCGCCGCCACAACGGCAAAACGCAACAGGCGGCCGTCCACCGCTAACGGTTCTGGAAAAGAAACACTCATGTAGACAAAGATCGGAAGGTATGAGGAAAACGCAATTCCCCCGGTGCTTCAACCGTTAAGTCTACACCTTTTTCCGAAAACCGCGAACTTCGCCGAACTCAAGGCGCGGCCAGCACCGGCCGAAAGCCTGTCGCGGGATCCCTGAAATCGGAACAGTTGAGTAAACCGGCGGCAATCCAGCGGTATTCGCGGCGGAAAGAATCCGCGAATCGCCCACGGAATGCCCGCCTCGGCGACGGGTCGGCGGAAACCGCCCCGCCGCCAACACGCCGGCTATCGCAACCAGCAGTTCACCCAGCGACCAGCGGCCCTCCCACGGTCTCGGCCATTTTCCTCTTTTCTGCCGCTTCCGGGTCTCGTAGAGTCGCTATCCGGAATGAACTCCACCGCCACCGCCAGCACGAGCGCCGCACACTTCAGGTCCATCCACGGAACCGAGAATGAGGTTCTCGCCCGTGCTCCCGGCCGGATCGAATTCATCGGCAACCACACCGATTACAACGGCGGCCTCGTGGCCGGCGCGGCCATCGACCGATATGTGTTCGCCGCTGCGGGAAAGCGAACCGACCGACGGCTCGTTTTTGCCTCCGAATTTTCGTCCGGGACTGCGACCTGCGAACTCGATGCACGTGAAAAATTCGAGGGGCCGAACTCCTGGGCGAATTATCCGCTCGGGGTTTTCTCATCGATGCGGAAACTGGGGCTTCGTGCCGACGCCGGCTTTAATCTCGGGATCGTGTCAGACCTGCCCTCCGGAGCGGGGCTGAGCAGCAGCGCGGCCCTGGAGCTGGCTTCCGCGCTTGCGATCGGGACCCTTTTCGGCGAAAAACCGTCGCCTGAAGAGCTGGTCGCAATCGGCCGGGCGGCGGAAAACGAATTCCTGTCTCTTCCCAGCGGACCGCTCGACCAATCGGTTTGCGCCCACGGACGCGAGAACCGGCTCGTTTTTGTCGACTGCCGCAACCTCAATGTTTATCTGGCTCCCCTGCCCCCGGAATCCCGTATTCTTATCTTCAATACAGGCGTCACTCATTCACTGGTGGACTCCCTCTATTCAACGCGTCATGGGGAATGCGCCGAAATCCTTCGCCTCCTCCGGGCAGAGATTCCGGAGCTCGAGTATCTGGTCGATGCGCCGGAATTCGCGCTGACAAAGCTGCCCGCAGGAACCCCGGAGCCGCTCGTCAACCGCGCCCGCCACGTCATACGGGAGAATACGCGGGTGATTGCGGCGAGGACGGCCCTGGAACAGGGAGACCCGGCGCGCGTCGGCTCACTCCTTGCCGAGTCCCATGAGAGTTCGCGAACCCTCTTCGAAAACAGTTGCCCCGAACTCGATCTTATCGCCGGCCTTTTGAATGACCACCCGCACGTCTACGGCGCCCGCCTCAGCGGCGGCGGCTTCGGCGGAGCGGTTACGGCTCTGGTTTCCGAAAACTTCGGCGACAAGGACGCGCGGTCGCTCGGCAACAGGTACAGGATGGCACACGGGAGAGAACCCGAAATCCTCGCCTGCAATGTCGCCAACGGAGCTGAGCTGGTCGCCGGGATTTAGGGATGCCAACGCCCAGGCTTCCCCGGCCGCACGGCGACGGGTATTGAGGTTTCGGCGACGATCCCAACCCGTTTCCTACAGCCCCAGGTACAGGTCGCGTCCTTTGGCCAGAGCTTCGATTTTGCGGTCGGCGACGGATCGTTTCAGCATCCAGAAGCCGCAATCCGGGTGAATCCAGCGAACCCGGCCTTCGCCCGCCTTCTTCTCCGCGGTTTCAATGCCGCGGGCGATCTCTTCGGGTGTTTCGATGTGATTGACTTTGACATCGACCATACCGACCCCGAGAGAAATGGACGGGTCGACCTGAGCCAGGGCATCGAGGTCATCCGCCGGGCGATGGGCAAGCTCCAGGACAAGATGATCGACATGAAGGCCGTTGAGGAAATCGACCAGGGGCTTCCAGGACCCGGCCTGGATCGATTGCCCCCCGTAGTTGCCGAAACAGAAATGAACGGCCCGTTCTCCTTTGATTTTGTCGAGCACCCGGTTCATCGCCTCCGCCGCAAGGGGTCCGTCCTCCGGATTACCCGGAATGTTGGCTTCGTCCACCTGCACGCAGGTGCAGGGAAGATCGATCACCTGTTCGGCAAGAACGTCGGCAATGGCCAGCAGCATTTCACGAAAATCCCCGTAATGATTGTCCAACAGCGTGCGGGCGAGCATGTAGGGACTGGTCACCGTAAACTTGAAAGGACCACCGGCGACGGATCCCGCGCGCAGGCAATCCTCCAGGAGGTTGAGGCTGCCCTCCCCAATCGGACCGTTTACGACGCCGGCGGGTTTACGCCGGAAACCCATGCTTTCCTTCTTCCGGAACGCCTCGCTCTGCGATCGCCCGACCTCGTTATCGATCCCCGCCATCGGCCGAATAAAGTACTCGATCATCCCGTTGGTGTCGGGATGGTTGACGTCGAACCGGTAAAGCTCCCCGTCGGTCGGCAGGTCGATGCCGGCCTGGCGCTGCTGGTCGAAAATGACCCGCGTCGCATCGATTACCGCCTGCTCGCTCGGCAGCGCCGCAAGCCAGTCGGGAATGGGATACGAGCCAACCGTCGTGGTCAGGATGCGGGGAGAGCCGGGAAGTTTTCGGATGGAATCGGTCATGGATTTTCTTCGGGTTGAAGTGAAGGTTGGACCACCGGAAGGGTCTTGCCCCTGGTCATTTGAAGCCGCTGATACATCAGAGCAAGGAACCTTTATTCCTGGCAATTCGAAAAACTCGCCAGCCCTTATCGACGCCCCGGCAAGGGCGAAGCACCCGAAAGAATGGCTCCCGGGATTCAATTCTCCCTGGTAACGGACCAAATCGCACGACTGCAGTAAGTTCGCCCATAGCCGTCGTAACGACCGTGAATATAACCGCGTCCGCCGCTGTAAACGGGCACAAGCTCGGGCGTTTCCCTCAGGACGGCCGCCAGCGCGAGGAGGGCCAGCGGCTCGACCGCGTTGAAGTTGGCGTTTATTCGAGCGCGGGAACCCAGGAAAAATCCGTCATGAAAACGCCGTTCGATCATATTGTCAGCCACCCGCCGCGCCAGGAGCAGGTACGGTTCAGAATCATCGACCGTACGCGCGATCTCGAGCAAGGCGAATACAGCGTCCGTACCGAAAACGGTCGTGTCCAAATCCGGTTCGACACCGCTCCCCGGCTCAGCCCCGAAATCACCCAGGCCGATCCCGTTTCCCATCGAACGAAGCGCGTTCCACAGGGATGCGTCCCGGCTCAATCGATACGCACGGGCATAGGAAAACAAAAACCGGGTGTCCGCAGGCAGCGCCTGAAACTCGTCGCCATTTTCACCGTAATATCCCGTGCGGGAAATCTTTTCGCCGGTCAGATCGGTTCCATCCGCCCATAAAGGCCGAAAGTGATTGCTCTCCGGATCGTAGGCGTGACGAAAATAAGCCTTCATCCCTTCCACGGTCCATTCGAGCAGTTCCTCACCGTCGTCCCCAAGCCGCTCGGCCAATTCGAGTTGAACGAGCGCGTTGCTCACATAGATCGTCCGGGCACGCCCGCCCCAAAGGACCCACCCTTCCCTCGCCACATCCCCGAACTCCCTTCCGAATTGATTCTCCGCCCGGTCCCCATAGGTGGACCAAGTGAGCCGCCCGTCCAACGGCCCCTCCTGCGGCGGCTCCTCCCGGCGTTCCGGACGGCTGTACTGGTAGACCCCCAGGCCGGTTTCCGGATGGCGGGCACGAACATACTGCTCCGCCAGGCGCCGGGTCCAGGTCAGAGCGCCTTCGTCACCCCCGAGGGCATGCAGCATGCCGCCGGCATGAATCAGGTCGGTGCCGGTATTGATAAAGGTCAACCCGCGCCCTTCGAAAAACGGTTCCGGGCGGTCAAAATCATGATCCCAGAGGCGCCCCGTTTCGAGGCCGAACTCCCCGTGCCGGTTCATGTCGAGCACCTCCCAGTCGAGAATGTGCGCATTCCAGATCGCCTCCAGCATCCGTCGGGTCGCCTCAGGATCAACCTCCCAGAGGAATGAGTAGTACGGAAGGTTGACTTTCAGTTCGTGACAGTCGGCGTCGAAATGGCCGATATTCTCCTGGGTCCTCAGGTCGACGATCTGATGGCCGCCCCAATACAGAAGCCCGCACTCGCTGCTCTGGTAGTCGAACATGTGCCGGGCCGCCGCTTCGGCCGCTCCCCGGTAGCGATCATCGCCGGAAAGGTTGGTCAAACCGACGAGCGTCCGCATCAGGTTCTGCTGACTCGCAAAATTCGAAATGATCCACTCTTCCCCGTCAAACCGCCAGACCACCGGCTCGCCGGTATCCACGTTCAGACCGTCGGCAAACAATGGAGTCGGTTTCTCCCCGTACACGTCTCGTCCCCGCTCCAAGACGTTGTCGGCGAATGTTCGTACGACTTCGAGGTACCGTTCCGGATCCCCCGGTTGATCGGGGTTCGCACCAATCGCCGGCAACAGGCTTGCCCACAAAACCAATGCCGATCGTGCCAAGTGAAAACCGTACCGTCTGGAAGGTGGAGATTCAGCCATGGGTAGATTGCTCCTTCACCCGATCACATGAAGATTCAACTCTTTATCCGGCCGGAGCGCCGCGGATCACTTCTTCTTGCCCGGCGAGGCCGCGCCGGCTTTCTTGCTGTCGATGATTCGCTGTTTCTCGTTTGCTGAAGCAGTCGCTTTGCCCTGTTTCTGAGCCTGGTTCTTCTGCTTGGATTTTGGAGATTTATCGCCCATCGCTTTTTTCCTTTTCTGAGTCGTTTGAACGGTGCTCCCGGGAACCGTTTTTTACAATCGGTCGCTGTCGTTTCGAGAGGGACAGGCGGGATTCGCTTGCAGCGCCGAGGCACTGCCAGCCCCGCCGTCCGCAAGCAAGCCGACAACACGGAATTCTAATGCCGGAAGGGCTGATGTCGACCCTATTCGAAGGCCGTTTAAAACAAAATCTCCCGATCGACATTTCCGTTCCCGCCTGAGCCGGCGTCTCCAGGAACTCACCGGTAGCCGGGAAGATAGTCCGCCTCCGCCGCGAAAAGCTCCTCGGTCATCTTTTTGATCTCGGCGGGCGAACAGGCCGCCGCCGTGAGAGGGTCGAGGTAAAGCGCCTGAATCGCGAGCTCCTTGCTTCGATGAATCGCGGCTTCCGCGCCCAGGTCGAACATCCGCATGTTCGAAGCGCATAAAGCCGCCATCTGCGGGGGAAGGCGGCCCGGGCGGGTGGCGTTGACGCCGTTTCGGTCAACCATGCAGGCGACCTCGACGCAGCCGTCGGCCGGCAGGTTCCCGATCAGGGGTCCGCCGTATTCGTCGCGGTTCATCACGTTGCCGTGTATGCGAAAAGGGGCGTCGTTTTCGCACGCTTCGATAATCCAACTCGCGTATTCATAACTCCGCAACGACTCGAGACTCTCCCGTCCCTCCACCATCGCACGCCGCCGCTCGTCCGCCCGCTCGCGCCAGGTGGGCCAATTGTTGGCGTAAAAGCCCGACTCCCCTTCGTAGCCCGGACGGCAATACCGGTCACGCAAATCGCCGCGCTTCCGGTAGTACGGCAGGTATTCCGACAGATGGCCGCTGCTTTCGGTGATGAAAGCGCCGAAGTGTACCATCATGTCCTTGCGGACCAGGTCGCCCGCATCCCCGGGATCCGGCGGCTTTCCGGCGAGATCCGCATGGGCTTTCTTCTTCAGTAACGGGTAAAGGTCGTGGCCGTCGTGCTCGAAGCGCGTAAACCACGCCAAGTGGTTGATTCCGGCACACTCCCAGGTTGTCTGTTCGTACGGAACCCCGGCACGCTGCGCAAGGAGGCGGCTGGTGCCCTGCACGGAATGACAGAGCCCCACGACCCGCATCGAGCTGGTCCGGCCGGCTGCCAGGCACAACATGTTCATCGGGTTGGTGTAATTGAGAACCAGCGCGCCCGGACAAAGCTCCCCGGCGTCCTTGAGGATATCCAGCCAAACCGGAATCGTGCGCAACGCCTTGAAAAGGCCGCCCGGACCTATGGTGTCGCCGATACATTGGTCGACACCGTAGCGAGCCGGAATGTCGTTATCGAACCGCACGCAGGACAGCCCGCTCACCTCGATGCAGTTGATCAGGTAGTCGGTCCCCTTGAGCAGTTTTCGCCGGTCAGCCGAGGCGACCACCTTCCAATTGTCTTTCCCCAAGTGCACCAGGAGCTTCTCAATGACCCGCCGCATGGTCAGCAGACGTGCATGGTCGATGTCCACCAGGCCAATCACCCCGCCCGTGTCCCCGGGGATACGCAGGATATCGTTCACCAGGCGAGCGGTGAAATTACTGCCGGCACCAATAATCGTGATTTTCAACCCACTATCCTTCCGTAGCGGCGATCCTTGACAGGACCCTGCGCATGTCGCTTTCGAGGTTTCGGATCCATACATTGAAGTTCGGGTGAATCTCTCCGTTCGTCTGATGCAGGTTCTCGGTACTGACGAGTACGGGTTTCAACCGGTTATCCTCAAAGTAAACGTCAACCTCCGCGACATGGGTTCGAATCTCCAGGCGCAGGCTGACACGATCGTCGTGCCTCTCGGTCAGATACCAGCCCCGTCCTGTAATGATCGGGTCGTTGACCACTTCGACTGCCAGTTCCTTTGAATCCCTCTCATTCAACGCCGAAGGAATCGGCACACCCTCGGATTCGTGGATTGGAACGGTACTCTGGCACCCGGCAAACAAAGCCATTACGGCAACGGCAATCAGGTGTTTTTTCATGACTCTTTCTTTTGTTTGTTGGCAATACCGCCTCAATCCCGGGCGGTCGAATCGAAACCGGACTGTGGGGAAACGACCCGGCAATGGCAAGAAAACAGATTCGGCAGGAAGGGCCGATATTGCCCAAACGCTACGGCCCAATCAGGATCTCCGGGGGCGGATTAATTCGCGGGTCATCCCGAAGGTCGCCACGACAATTCTGCCCGGCAGCCTTTTTTTATCGCAGCCTTGCGAAAACACGAGCAACTGTTAATCATGGTCCCATGACGAAGATCCTGAAAACCTTATCGGCAATTATGACTCAGAGGGGTCCGTGGGCGGTTTTTCTCCCGGCCGTGGCGGGCGTCGCCGCCGCTTTCGCGGAAACTCCCGCCCATCCCGAGGAGGATCCGATTCACACGCTCAAGGTGGCAGCGGTTTACAATCACGAGGAGATTCAGCTCCGCTTTATTTATCCGACCGATACGCCCTCCTGGTATCACCAGTACTGGGTTTACGAAGACGGGGAGTGGGCGCGTTACGGAAGCAGTGCGGACGGTCCGGATCCCGACGGGCTTTACGAGGACCGTATTTCGGTGATAATCGACGACGGCTCGGTGGGAACCTTCGCGGAGGCCGGAGGGCACGTTACGGTTCATCCGGGAATGCGGGCGACCCGCTCCGCGGTGCCGCGCGAAGAGGTGGAGAAGCACCCCCACCTGGGCGAACGCCTGGGGCGCACCGATGTTCGCAAGTTCATCATGGAATCGCGCGACGGATCACAGGGCCCTGATTCCTGGAAAAACGTCCGTCCCCCCGAAGAACTCGACCGCCTGCGCGACGAGGGAGTCTTTCTGGATCTCTGGCAATGGCGCGCCCACCGTTCCAATCCGATCGGATATGCGGATAATGGATACATTCTCGAGTACCGTCACGGCTCGGAAGGCCGATCGATGTACACCACCAACCAGGATGGCGACACCGGTCTGCCGCTGAAGATGTTTGATCCGGACAGGACCGGATCCCCTTCTCTGCGCCTTGAGGCTCTGCGGGCGCGGGAGTACGGGCGGGATGACCCCTACTTCCTCGCCGAAGAAACCGCGATTTCGTTCGACCCCGATCACGAGTGGAAGGAAGGCGACGCGATTCCCCAGCGCTTGCTGCGGAAACCCGACGGAAGCCGGGGCGCTATTCGCGCGCACGGCGAATACCGCGACGGCGCCTGGCACGTGAGCCTCACCCGTTCACTCGACGCGCCCAATCCCCGGGACAGCAAGACGCTGGTTCCCGGCGAATCCTATGATATCGCCTTCGCCGTGCATTCCGGGGCCGGCGCCCTGTTTCACCGGGTTTCCTCTCCATTGACTCTCGGTCTGAACACCGATGCCGAGCTGGTAGCTCAACCTGTCAACGGACACCTCGACGACGCCAAAGCGGAATGGACCGAGATCGAAATCTTTTATCCCGGAGATCCCACCACAGAGAGATGAACGCCGCGGCCGCCGGAATTCGAGTTCTTTGGAGGGCAACGTTCCGTCAGTGCCTTTTCCGGAACGTTCCGGGTTACGGCGACTGGCACGGTTAAGCCCAAAGCACAACACGCTTCCAGCGTGTTGTCTCAGGCTGGAAGCCTAAGCTACTTCGAGCGAGCGCTTCAACGACAGCCAGGACTGTTCCCTCAGAAAATCAACCGACCCCCATTCTCGGACTTAGCCGGTAGGCTGAGTCCGACAGGCTGCTAGCGCCCCTCGCGTCCCTCACCCTGGTCCCTCGCCTCTGCGCGCAATTCCCGCAGGACACGCAGGCGTTCCTCTGGGGGCAGCCTCCGGTAATACTCGCTGAATCGTCTCTCGACAGCTTCGTCGACCCGGTCGTGATCGCCGTCACCGACCTCCCGCCGGTCCCACCTTTCGCGAAACTTGCGGCGATGCTCCTCTTTTTCTTCAGGCGACATTTTTCGCCACTGTTGACGCTGTTTACGGATCTCCTCGGGTGACTGGCGGTGGAATTCGCGGACCCGCTTTTTGAGGTCCTCCCGTTCCTCATCATCCATTTTCTCGAGCCGCTCGATCAGCGCCCGGGTACGGGCGAGCCGTTCCGGGGACATATCCAGCAGCCGTTCCAGCATTTCCCCGTGCTGTCTGCGGGCCTCCCCATCCGGTGCGCGCTCGCGGGTTTCCTCCTTCGCCATCCTGTCGCCGTCCTCAACTGTGGAAGCGACGGTCCAGGCACACGGAAAAACAACCGCCGCCATGACGGACAAACCCATGCAATACCCGATTCTCCTGCTTATTCTCATCCTTGCGGCAACTCCTCCCTTATCCCGATTAAAAATCATTTCCAACTCTTCCTCACTTCACTCAACCGCCCAGCAGGAAGTCCAGGGTCTCGAGCGCTTCTTCATCTGCGAGTGCTTCCGCACCGTCAAGCAGCTCTTCCATAAGATGAACCTCCACGTAGGGATCCGCTCCCGCCGTTCCCGTTTCAGCCGTATTCTCCCGGTCGACCACGCCGAACCAAACCGCCGCACATACGGCAATCGCCGCGGCGACGCAGGATCCCGCGCGATATACCCGATCCTGACGCTGTTTTTCGGCCTTCACCCGACGACAGATTGCAGCGGCATATCCCGGTGGTGTCTCCAACGGAGACGTGCCCAGGAATCCGCCCAATTCATCCTCGAACGACGAATCCGACGAACCTTCATTCTGATCATGCCTAGGTTTTCTCATATACTTCCTTCAGTTTCCGTCGGGCCCGGAAAACCCAGCTCTTGACCCGGGCCTCATTGGTTTTCATGGCTTCGGCGATCTCACTGTAGCTCATCCCCTGCTGCTTCAGAAGGAGAATGGCCGTCCGCTGACGCTCCGGCAGCTCTTTCAGGGCACTTTGAAAGAATTCCTCGATTTCCCGCACCCGCGTGTTATCCGAGTCGGCCAAAAGGGTTTCCGGCACCTTTTCCGCGGCCACCAACACGAGCATCTTGCGATGAAAAAAACGACGGTGATTCTGCAGCACGCGCCGCGCGATAAAGAAAAGGAACGTCGAAAAGCGCGCCTGATGGCGGTAGCGCGGAGCCGCCCGGTACAGCTTCACCATAACGCTTTGCGTCATGTCCTCGGCATCTTCCCGGGATCCGGTTGAGCGGTAAAAGAAATTCAGGAGGGGCGTGTGCCACCTCGTGACGATCTCGGCCAGGGCGGAATCATCCCCTGCCGCCAACCGCTTCATGCAGGCCACGTCTTCACAATCCACCATTCCTTTATTGGTCCTGCTCGCTTCCGCCAAATGTCCGAGGACACAAACCCAGGACCTACCCAGCGCTTGTACGGTCATTAACACGTTCAATCACCGAAAACCACAAAAAGTTGCACTTACTTTGAACTTTATCCGGAAGCGGCGGAAGTGAATTCCGCTGCATCGATTAATCAAGGAATTCGGAGCGAACCGGAAGCGCCCGCCCCTGGCTCCGGGAAATTCATTTGCGAAAGCAAAAAATCCGGTGTACCGGGTTTTCCATGAAAGGTTGGTTGAAACGAGGCGCGTGGATTCTGGGACTTCTGGTCCTGCTGGTGATACTCGCGATCCCCAGGATCCCCGGCTTCGAGACACCTGATACGGAAACGGAGAGAACCGCCGCCCCGGTCCGGGTCTTCGAGGCCGAAAGCTCCTCGCTGGAGAGAAGTCTCCGTCTCACGGGTACCCTCAGAGCGGACGAGTCGGCCGAGATCCGCGCGGAGATCACTGCAAAAGTGAAAGAAATCCTCTTGGCCGAAGGTGAACCGGTTCGAAAAGGCGACCTGCTGGTTAAGCTTGAGGACGAAGACGTCAGGGCGGATCTCGAACAGGTGGAGGCCAACCTCGAATTCGCCCTGCGTGAAGAGGAACGCCAGCGGCGCCTGATTGTAACCGGAAGCACCACCGAGCGGCTGTTCGAAGAGGCGGCCAACCGGCGCCGCGTGCTCGAAGCCAATAAGCGATCGATCGAAACCCGCCTCGCCAAAACCGAGCTGCGCGCCCCCTTCGACGGGGTCATCGGCTTGCGCGACGTCAGCCCCGGATCTCTGGTCCAGCCCGACACCCGGGTGGCTTCCCTCCGGAAGATCGACCCGCTCAAGATCGATTTTTCCGCCCCGGAACGTTACCTGGCCGACCTTCGAGTCGGTTTGCCGTTCGAGGTCACGCTAGCCGGCAGTGACGCGACCTATTCAGGGTCCGTGTACGCCCGGGAACCCGCGATCGACTCCGACACGCGTACTGTGCGGTTGCGCGGCCGGGTGGAAAACCCGGAGGGCCGGCTTCTTCCCGGCGCGTTCGCCCAGGTCCACCTAACGCTCGGGCATGACGATGAAGCCATTTTGATACCCTCCGTCGCCATCATTCCCGGGCAGGAATCATCGGTGTTCGTGATCGACAACGGACGCGCCCAAAGACGCACGGTCGATCTCGGGCGGCGGACGCGGGACAAGGTGCAGATTCTCAACGGGATCGAAGCCGGGGACACAGTCGTCATCGCCGGTGTTCAGAGCCTGCGCGACGGTGAAGAGGTCACGATACTGGGGCCCGACGAGACCTGAGAGCCTACCCGAGTTCGACCATGAGTCTTTCCCAGATGAGCATTCGGCGGCCGGTTCTGGCCACGGTCTTCGCCATAGCCATTGTCATCTTCGGCATCGCCGGCTTCCAGTTCCTCGGCGTTCGAGAGTATCCGGCGGCGGAGGGACCCGTCATCACCGTCCGCGCCGAATATCCCGGCGCCAGTTCCTCGGTAATCGAAAGCCAGATCACCGAGCCGCTGGAGAACGAGGTCAACACCGTTTCCGGGATCCGCACCCTCACGTCGGTCAGCAGGGAGGGCCGCAGCACGCTCACGATCGAGTTCGCCCTCGGCGACGACCTCGACCGCGCGGCCAATGATGTCCGGGACCGGGTATCCGCCGCGATGCGACGTCTCCCGTCGGACGCCGAACCCCCGGTCGTTGAAAAGGCCGACGCCGACGGCAATCCCATCATCTTTATCAATGTCCACAGCGACCAGCGCGACCTGCTCGAACTCACGGATATCGCCGACAACATTTTCCGGTCGCGCCTGCAGACCATCGACTCAGTGGCGCGGGTCGACATCTGGGGCTCCAAGGAGTACGCGATGCGCCTGTGGATGGACCCCGACAAACTATCCGCCTACGCGCTTACTCCGATTGATGTCCGTAACGCCCTCGCGCGCTCCAACGTCGAACTGCCATCCGGGCGGGTCGAGGGTGACGCCATCGAACTGAGCGTCCGGACTCTCAGCCGGCTGGACGACGATCCCGAAGTATTTGAGAATCTGATACTGAAGCAGAACGGCGATCGGACGGTCCGCTTCCGCGACATCGGCCACGCCGAAGTCGGTCCGCTGAACGAACGAACCATTCTGAAGCGCGACGGGGTCCCGATGGTCGGGGTCGTGATCCGGCCCCAGACAGGGGCGAACGAAATCGCCATCGCGGACGAATTCTACCGTCGGCTGGACCAGATCAAGACCGACCTTCCGGATGACATACAGGTGGAAATGGGCTTCGACACCACGGAGTTCATCCGCGATTCGATCACCGAAGTCAAGCAGACCATCTTTATCGCCCTGGTACTGGTCTGCCTGGTGATCTTCTTTTTTCTCCGGGAAATCCGCTCGACGATAATCCCGTTGATCACGATCCCGATCGCGCTGACCGGAGCCTTTTTCATCATGTACATCTCCGGATTCACGATCAACGTCCTCACGCTGCTGGCCCTGGTGCTGGCGATCGGGCTGGTGGTGGACGATGCGGTGGTGGTGCTGGAAAACATCTACTCAAAGATCGAGCAGGGTCTCGCCCCGATTCAGGCGGGCGATACGGGCATACGGGAAATCTTCACCGCGGTCATTGCGACCACCCTGGCGCTCACGGCGGTCTTCACTCCCATCATTTTCATGGAGGGGCTGACCGGCATGCTCTTCCGGGAGTTCGGTGTGACCCTGGCCGGCGCGGTGATTATATCGTCGTTCATCGCCCTGACACTGACCCCGATGCTGGCGACGCGCGTGCTCAAGAAGCACGATACCCCGCCGCGATTCCACGCGGCGACCGAGCCATTCTTCAGCGGCCTCGCCGACTCCTACCGGAACGCCCTGCGCGCCTTTCTCGATCACCGGTGGCTCGCCCTGGTGCTCATGGCGGTCTGCCTGGGGAGCATCGGTTATTTCTGGACGGTCCTTCCGCGCGAGCTGGCTCCGCTGGAGGACCGCAGTCTGATGGTCCTGCGTATCACCGGCCCCGAAGGTGCCAACTACGACTACATGGAATCGGTCATGGACCGGCTCGACCGGGTGCTGATGGAAGAGGTGCCGGAGCGGGAGGCGGCGATCTCGGTCACTTCGCCCGGTTTCGGCGCGGCCACAACGGTCAATTCGGGATTTTCCCGCCTCGCATTGAAACCGCCCGACAGGCGCGAGCGATCCCAGGCCGAAATCGCCCGGGATCTTGGCGGAAAGGTTCAAGGGATTCCCGAGGCGGAAATCTTTGTCAGCCAGCCCGCGACGATCCGCACGGGCGGACGCGGCCTGCCCGTGCAGTTCGTGGTCCAGCACCCCAATTTCGACCGGCTGACCGACATGCTTCCCGGGTTCCTGGAAATGGCGCGGGATCGTCCGGAACTGGGATTCGTCGACGTGGACCTAGAGTTCACCAACCCGGAAGTTCAGGTTCACATCGACCGCGACCGGGCGGAAGCACTCGGGGTTTCCGTACGCGATGTTTCCGAAACGCTTCAGGCTGCACTGAGCCAGCAACGCTTCGGCTTCTTCCTGCGGGAAGGGCAGCAGTATGAGATTGTCGGCCAGGTGCTCCGCGAGAACCGTCTCACACCCGATCAGCTCAACCTCCTGAGCGTCCGAGGGAACAACCGGTCCGTCGTCACCCTTGACAACCTGATCGACCTGCGGGAAACGGTGGCGCCGGCCGTCCTTTACCGCTTCAACCGCTTTCCCTCGACCACGTTTTCCGCGAACCTGGCGGACGGGTACACTTTGGAGGACGGCATCCGGGCCATGCGGGAGGTAGCCGCCGAAATGCTCGACGAAGGCTATTCGACCGACCTGGCGGGGGAGTCGCGTGAATTCGAAGAAACCGGCGCGACCATGCTTTACGTTTTCGCGTTCGCGCTCGTTCTGGTGTTCCTGGTTCTGGCCGCGCAATTCGAAAGCTTCCGCGATCCGGCCACCATTATGCTGACCGTTCCGCTCGCGCTGGCCGGCGGTATGCTGGCCCTGTGGTATTTCGGAGAGGGCCTTAACCTCTTCTCCCAGATCGGACTGATCATGCTCATCGGCCTGGTCACCAAGAACGGCATCCTCCTGGTGGAATTCGCCAATCAACGCAAGGAAGCCGGCCGCACCCTTCGACAGGCGGTCGAAGAAGCGGCCGCGCGACGTTTCCGTCCGATCCTCATGACCACCATTTCCACGATTTTCGGCGTGATGCCCATCGCCCTCGCCGTCGGCGCGGGATCCCAGAGCCGCATCCCTCTCGGTGTCGCCGTCATCGGCGGCCTGATCGTCGGCAGCCTGCTCACCCTGTTCGTCATCCCCGCCGCCTACCTGACGATCTCCTCGGAGAAGTCCGGCCGCGCGATCGCGCCGCCGCCGCAGCCCTGATCCGCTCTATTTCAGGTAAAGCCGAGCGGCCGCGTCGTGAAGCCATTCCCGGGCGCAACGGAGCGCCTCCTCTTCGTCCACCCAGCCGTTTTGCACCTGTGCGAACAGAAACTCGGCCATCAGCTTCCGGATCAGGAGGATCTTCCCGTAACACCATTCGACGCACCGCGCGTCGGAGACAACGAAGCTGCTTTTGGCCGGCGGGAGGGCTTCGAATCGTTTCTGCATGCAGTCGCGGTAACTGCTTACCCGGAAATTGTACCACCACAGGCCCCCCACCCTCACATGGGGAAAGATCCGCGCGGCCTGGACCGCGTCGAGATTGTTGATCTCGGACCCGAGCACCAACTCGAAGGGGCACGCGTACGCCTCGAAAAGCCCGTACAGATTGAGGATACGCTCAGGATCGTTTACGGGCGCCGGCCTCCCGCCCGCCCGGTTGCGTTCGATCCCGAGAAAAAACTGCACGAACAGACCGTTGCGCTCCGCACGCGCGCACATTCGGTGGAGCAGAAAGTCCAGGATCTCCCCGGCACTATTGTCTTCGGGACGCAGTGAAACGCTCTCCCGCCCGATCCGCCGGTCCAGGCGGGGAAGCGTGGTCATGATTCCCGGCGCGCCCTTGCGGGCGGCCTCGTCCACCAACTCGGAGAGCTCCTCCGCGGCCGCCTCCACCCGGCCGGCGCGGGCGCCGCCTCCGGCGAATTCCTCCATCCGGGCCGTCAACACGTCATCGAGCCGCGGAAGCCACACGCCGCCCTCCGGCAACTCCGGAAACGGGGCGTGCTCCTCGCGGTTGACCGCGATCCGCCGGATGTTGAGCCGCCCGGTCACTTCCGCCGCCCATCCTTCCCGCTCCGCCGTACCGCCCACCGCCTCGTTCGCTTTCCGCACGCTGGCGGCATCGGTGATCTCGAGCCCGTAAAGGTCGCCCATGATCCGTCTCACCACCCAATTCATCGAGGTGTTACGGGTGGCCGCAAAGGCGCGGGCGTAGGCCTCGCACCGGTCCGCCTCGCCAAGGGAGTCCGGATCCGCCGGATACCCGGCCCCGATCATCTCCTCCCGCAGCCAGAAGTACTCGCCGATCTCCCAAAAGTCCCGCGCGGCCAGGCGCCCGCCGATCAGGTGACTGTGGGTATCGAAAACATCGATATTGGAAACAGCACGCTCGAATGAGGCGAA
>PWMU01000016.1 GCA_003558065.1 Opitutia bacterium
ATCGCGGCCGCCTGGAAGACCTGAAACAAAGACTCTTGAAGAAACGTGCTTCTGAGATTGACGTCGAAGTCTGCTATGGGACGCCTTTCGAAGAGATCACGCGCCTGATCCGGGAACGCAACGCGCAGCTTGTCGTCATGGGGACCCAAGGGCGCGGCTTTGCGGGTGAACTCTTCCTGGGCGGTGTCAGCCATAACGTCGCCCGCTCTTCCGTCGCTCCGGTGCTGCTGATTCCGATGGTCCGGTGAGGGGAGAGCTGCTTCGCTACAAGCTTCGTTTGTGACGGACCGGAAAACCGCAGCCGGGGAAACCGGGGATCGGTTTCCCCGATCCTTGCCTTGCGCCCTTCCTTTCTCCCATAGCCCGTTCCCGGAGACACGGGAACGGTTTCCGTTACAAGGGAAACGCATCAGGTCGGGGCTGCCGGGGATTGCGATTTTCCCGGCGCCGCAAGGATCATCCCGTACGCGACGCATTCGTTGACGACGCGTCGGACAACCTCCCCGGACAGCGAGGCCGCCCGCGCGTCCTCCCGGTCGACGGGAACTCCAAAGTCCTCGAAAAAACGTTCGAATCCACGCGGGGCAAAGGTGGTAATCCACTTCACCTCGGCGTCCCCCGCGTTGCGAAAGGTGTGTACCGAACCCTTGGGGACGACGAAACTCCCGCCCGCCCCCAGCGTCCGCCACTGCCCGTCGCACAGAACCTCCATGGTTCCGTCGAGAATCAGGAATAATTCCACCGCATCCTCGTGGTAATGGGGAGGCGGACCGTCCGTCCCCGCGGGACTCGTGATCGACAGCAGACCAAAATCCGCTCCCGTTTCCACCGGGGTCACGCAGTGACCCAGAACCCAGCGGGCATTTTGTTTATTCATAGATTTGACGTAGTTATTGTTACGAGATACAAATCTCATAAAACAGGTATGGCAAGACAAAAAATCGACGGCGGCCGGGTGAACCAAAAGCAGCGCACGCGGAAAGAGATTCTGCGTGCGGCGGAACGGCTCCTGGCCCGCGGCGAGCAGCCCGGCCTGGAAGCGGTGGCGGAAGAAGCGCTGGTTTCGAGGGCGACCGTCTACCGTTATTTCTCGAATCTGGACATGCTCCTGGCCGAAGCCCCTCTCGACGTGCAGACGCTCGACGCCGAAGAGCTGCTTGGCGACATGCCCTCCGACCGCGCGAGCGATCCGGCCGAGCGCGCCGTTCGCATCCAGGAACACCTGCACGATCTCGTTTGCCGAAACGAGAGCCGCTTCCGCCTGTTCCTGAAGGCGACCATGGAGCAATGGATCGCCGAGGGAGGAAACCCCGGGGAGCCCCTGCGCGGGGCCCGACGTATCGGAATGTTAGATACGGCACTCGATCCGCTGCGGAGCAAACTCGACCGCAGGACCTACGAAAACCTGCGATCATCCCTCGCCATGTTGGTTTCGGTCGAGGCCTTTATCGCGCAAACCGACGTTTGCCGTCTAAAACCGAAGCAGGGAAAAGCGGTCGCCTCGTGGGCCATCCGGACACTCGTTGCCGCGGTCACTTCGGAAACACGCGCCCGCTAATCCGCCCGAAGAAAAGCACCGCGCGGTAGTTGTCGCGGCCCCGGATACCCGCGACAACAAATCTCCCGGCCGGGGCATCTGTTGTCGTCAGCTGCAAGCTTTCCGAATCTGTGCCGGATCGAAAAATTCCCGGAGGTTGCCGGTTTGCTCACTTCTGTCCCCGGAGGTACAGGGCGACGGCGAGGCCGGCGCTGCCGAGGATCATGTTCATGACGACGATCTGGTAACGCACCGCTTCGAGGGGCGAGATGCCGGAGAGGATCTGCCCGGTCATCATGCCGGGCAAAGCGACCAGGCCGACGGCGAGAAAGGTGTTGATCTGGGGAATCATGGCGGCGTTGAACGCGGCGTTGCGGGCGCTGTTGTAATCGCGGGAGGCGCGTTCCGTTTCAAACCGCTCGCCGGCGAGGCTGATCGCGTTCATCGCGTTGGCGAAAATCATGCCGGTGAGCGGAATGAAGTACCGGGGCTGGTACATGGGGTCGAGTCCGATTACCCCCCAGAGCACCAGCGCCAGAACGGCAATGCCGCTCACGGCCAGGGAAAACAGGATCAGGCCGTACTGTCCCGCGTCCTTCCGCGCCAGCGGGCGCATGGCGATCCACGAAGAGACCCCGAGCACCAGGGCGAGGATCCCGACGCCCAGCCAGGCGCTTTCGTTTTCGAAGACAAAGACCAGGACAAAGCCGACGGCGATCAACTGGACCAGCATGCGGAATGTGGCATAACCGAGGAGTTTGCCCTCCCCGTTCCACCGCTGGAAGATCCATCCCACCGCCAGAACCGGCAACAGGCTCAGCCCTATCCCCCACCACGGTATGTGGACCACGCCTTCACTCATTTCGGATTCGCCCGTATAATGAGCCTAAGCTGGCGTATTTGGGATTATCAATACAACCCCTAAAGCGGCGACAGCTTCAAATAAGTAATACTGAATTGGCGATAAAGATTCTCTACTATTTTATTGACTTTGCTTAAAGGAAACCGTATGTCTCACAATACGATTTTTGGCCTTCACAGGCAATCTGTGCCGGTCCGACGTGCTTCAGTCCTAAAAACAAGGAGAGACCCAGTTATGTACCGAATTATCCCCTTTTTGGTTGGTGTTTGCGTGGCATTGACGCCACTGACGGCCTTGGCCCAGGGAGGCTCCCCGGGCGTGCCGTCCGGCGGGGCTCCCGGAGCGTCCGGTTCGCTGGAGGAGGTTCTGATCGGGTTTGAGGCGTTTCCGGGCGCCGCCGAGGAGAACCTGGTGCGGGCTTTGGGCGGCGAAGTCAACCAGACCTTCTGGCTGGTGCCGGCCATTGCGGCCAGCATTCCGGGAGATGCCAGAGAAGCTTTGGAAAGAAACCCCCACGTCCGGTACGTCGAAGACGACGCCGAAGTTTTCGCTTTGGGTCAGACCGTGCCCTGGGGAGTGGATCGGGTATTCGGAGAGGAGGCTTATTCGTTTCAAACCTGGACAACGTCGAGGGGGACCGGGATCGGTGTCGCGGTGTTGGATACCGGAATTGACGCCGGCCACGAAGATCTGACGGTGACGGGTGGCACAACGACGGTCGACGACACTGATTGGCGGGCCGACGTCAATGGACACGGCACGCATGTCGCCGGGACGATCGCCGCTTTGGACAACGAGTTGGGCGTGGTCGGCGTCGCCCCCGATGTAAGGCTTTACGCCGTCAAGGTCCTGGACGACACCGGAAGCGGATCGATTTCCTCCGTCGTCGCCGGCATCCAATGGGCCGCCGACCACGAGGACATTCGCGTGGCAAACATGAGTCTTGGCACCAGCAGCAATGTGCAAACGTTGCGTGAGGCATGCGATCAGGCCTACGCCGAGGGACTTCTGCTGGTAGCCTCCGCCGGCAACAGCGGAAATCCGGGGGGCCGGGGAAACAACGTCGGCTATCCGGCGCGGTACGACTCCGTCATCGCTGTGGCGGCGTCCACTCAGAACGATACGCGAGCCAGCTTTTCCAGTACCGGTCCGGATGTTGAATTGATCGCCCCGGGGGTTGCTGTTCTGAGCACCCTGCCGGGCGACCAGTACGGAACGGCGAACGGAACCTCGATGGCCTCGCCGCACGTGGCCGGGGTCGCGGCCCTGGCCTGGGCCGCGGACCCCGGGTTGTGGAACGACGAGTTGAGGTTGATCCTCCAGGATACCGCGGAAGACCTGGGGCTTGATCCGAACCACCAGGGGTACGGCCTCGCGCGGGCGGACCGGGCGGTCGACGCGGCAGCGAATGCGGAGGGGGGCGACCCCGCACCAGCCAGTGTCTCGGTTGCGACCCTCGACGCCACGAACATCGACACAACCTCGGCCAAGCTCAACGGCGAACTGACCGAACTGACGGGCGCCGAGGACGCCGAGGTCTGGTTTGAATGGCGGGCCAGCGGAGCAACCGGCTGGAACACAACCGACGAAATGACCCTGAGCGGGACCGGCGGGTTCAGCTACGAGCTCTCCGGCCTCGATTCCGGTACGGAATACGAGTTCCGGGCGGCGGCCAGGGCCGACGGGGATGCTTCCGACACGGGCAACAACCGGACGTTTGCCACCGGGAGCGAGGACGAAGAGACGCCCGAAGAACCCACCGGTCTCAGTGTTGATGAACTCGATCTGTCGGATAACAGCAACCCGCGATGGACGCGCGTCAGCGTCGCATGGGCGGTTTCCGGCAACAATCTCAGCGAGGTCACCAGCGAGTTGAGAAAGAAAGGCGACACGGCGGTGATCGATTCCGCCGCTTCGTCGGTCAGCGGTTCAACTGCAGCGGGCGACCACGATCTCCGCGAACGTGACGGCGGCGGCGCCTACGAGGTTACCGTCACGGTCATTGACATCGACGGAAACAGCGAAGCGAGAACCGAAGAAATCGGCGGCCTTTAGCCCTCCTATTCCCTGCTCCTGAGTTCCAGCTCTTTCCGGAAACCGGAAGGGCGTCGAGTCGCTCGTTTCCTTCACTTTCCCGAAACGTCCGGGCTTAC
>PWMU01000030.1 GCA_003558065.1 Opitutia bacterium
CCGTTGCGGGTCGGATAGCGAAAATGATCAACGTAGTGAACATCCGGCGTCACCGCGGAAAGGGCGCCAAGAAACACTTCATTCAAATCCGGTTGATAAATTCTCGGCCCGAGCCAGTCGGTTGTCATATTTTCGGCTCCGGTCGTATGATACTTCAGCCCGTACTCTATCGGAAAGGTTTCGGAAAAACGCTTTCCGAAACGGGCATACAGCCAGTCCCGGTAATTCCTGATTTCGCCGGGTTCCCGGTATTTTGCATCGACGAAATCCTCGAGAACCCCGGCCACCAGCTCCGGGGGCAGGCCGTGCAGGTTACACTGGGCGGGGTGTTTAATCCAATGGCCCCGCCAGTAATTATTCACGTTCGCCTGAAGGACCTCGAACTCCCCTTTCACGCTTTCGGCAAAAAGCTCCTGAATCCGCTTGTCCTTCGTGAAGGAGATGTGAGGGCCGTCGTCGAAAATAAAGCCGCTCTCAAACTTGTAGGATCGTGTGTGCCCACCGTACTCCGATTCCTTCTCATAAATTTTCGCGGAAACCTTTTCTTCGCTCAGTCGGTGCGCCGCTCCGAGCCCGGCCATTCCCGACCCCAAAATAACAATTTCACTCATAACACTTTCACGTAGATTCTTTTCCCGGCTTGTCCGAAATCGCGCTCGGAGTAGCTTAGGCTTCGATCCTGAGACAACACGCTGGAAGCGTGTTCTACTTCGAGCTTAACCGAGCTCCATTCGGTTTATCCGCCTTTTTTTCCGAAATACCCATTTTTCTCAGGCTTCTTTCACAGCATTTAGAAATCCCGTCTCCTTTTTCCACCACGAAAGAGTGGTATTCAACCCCTCCTCCAGTGAATATTCCTGCTTCCAGCCGAGTTCCCTGATGAAACGCTCATTGCTTCCTACAACAAGCGGCGGCTCGCCTTCCGGAGAAGGAAGCGTCCCCATCGCCACCAGGCTCCGCCGGCCGAGACTGTCGGCCAGGCGATAGATAATCTCTTTCAACCTGACCGGGACCCCGGAGCAAATATTGACCGCGCCTTGAAATTCACTGTCAAGCAAACGCACCAACCCGTCGGCAACGTCCTCGACGTGCAGAAAGTCCCGAAACTGATCTCCGTGGGTGGCGCGTGCCGGAACTCCGTCGAGGAGGGACTGAATCACCGAAGGCACCAAACGTTCCCGGTTTTCACCGGGACCGTAGAGAAAAAACACGCGCCCCCAGGCGCCGTCCACGTCTCCACTTCTGATCAGGCTGTCCAGGACGGACTTGAATGCGAGTTTGCAACCCCCGTAAACGTTGCCGGGATCGAGCGGGGTCAGGTCCTCCACACAATACCCGTACCGCCAATCGTATTCCACTCCGGTCCCGCAACCCACAAACCGTATTCCACCATTGCGCACGAACGAATGCAACAGGCCCGCGCTCGACTCGACCCACCGCAGGTTCTCCCGGGAATTCCAGAACTTTCCGTGCTCCGTGTACCAGGCGAGGTGCAGGAGATGAGTCGGTTTTACCGATTCAACCACCCGGTAAACGTCAGAAGACGAGAGTAGATCCGCTTGATGCCAGATTACCTGGTCATTCCCATTCCCGGAAGCCCTCGGGGAAACCAAATGAACCTCGTAGCCGCGGGACACCAGCCTTCCGACACAGTGCCGCCCGATAAACCCTCCGCCGCCGGTAATCAAAACCCTCTTCATCACTCTTTTCCTTTCGTTAGGGATAACGTGAATGGTGCCCGGTTAAGCCCATGCCGGGCACACTGGAACACGCTTCCAGCTTGTCCTCTCAGGCTGGAAGCCAAAACTAATTAGAGTGATCGCCATTCAAAATAACGTATTATAATCGAACCCGGAGAATCCGCCGATCGACCACTGTAAGCCGCACCACCGTTTCAACGCCCCTCAAAATCGGGATAACACCGGTCCTTCTCGGAAATAACCCTTGGTTCCTCCGGCCAATCAATTCCAAAAGCGGGATCATTCCAGCGAACACCGCGGCCGGATTCCGGGCGGTAGAATTCCGATACCTGATAATAGAGAATGGTATCATCCTCCAGAGTCAAGAAACCGTGCGCGAACTTTTCGGGGATATAGACAGCGTTGTCCGTCTCGGCCGACAGGGTGACCCCGGTCCATCGGCGGTAGGTAGGCGAATCGGGCCGCAGATCGATCAAAACATCGAAGACGCTTCCGCGCAGACAACGAACCAGCTTCACTTCCTGGTGAGGAGAAACTTGGAAATGCATTCCCCGGAGAGTTCCACGGCTCTTATTGTAGGAAATATTGCACTGTGCAATTTCGGAATTCAACCCCCTTTCCTCAAACTCCCGGCGACAAAAAGCCCGGGAAAAAAAGCCCCTTTCGTCCTGGTGACGGTCGGTTTTGACCACAAAGGCCCCTGATAAATCCGTTTCTATAAATTTCATCAATCCCAATCCGCAGGCAGCTGTCCTTCGCATCTTCGCCCTTCGGGCTACAGAACATCCGGGTTTCCGGTTCGTAGCGCCGAACACGCTGCTTTGCCTTCTTTTTCGTTCATTCTATCAGTCCTCTGACAACCTTCGCTTCGGGTATTGGTATAATGAACTTGCCGCCCCATTTCCGGACGAACGCCAGCTGTTCCATAATCTCGTCTTTGAGATTCCACGGAAGGATCATCACATATTCGGGCCTGTCCCTCTCCAACAGTTCCGGCTCGCGAATCGGGATTCTCGTCCCGGGAAGATAAAGCCCCTGCTTATGCGGACTTCGATCCACTACGTAATCCAGAAAATCGGTTCCGATACCGCAAAAGTTAAGGAGGGTATTACCCTTGGCTGCGGCCCCATACCCGGCAATTCGAGCGTTTGAGTTCTTGATTTTTACGAGAAGCTCGAGAAGCTGTCGCTTCACCCGGTAAACCTCGCGGGCAAAATCCCGGTAAGTGGCGAGTTGGCGAATCCCGAACTCGTCCTCCCGTTGTTCGAGGCCGCGGAGGCGCCGGGACGCTTCCTTTGAGTCATCCGCTGCGTGTGCCGCATAAATTCTGAGAGATCCACCATGGGTGTTCAGCTCCTCGACATCGAATACCCTCAGTCCTTTTGATGCGAGAACCTCTTCCACCGTGGTCAGAGACAGGTAGGAGAAATGCTCGTGGTAGATGGTATCGAATTGTTTCTCCTTTATCAGCCGGACCAGATGGGGAAACTCCATAGTGATAACTCCGCCCGGCTTCAGAAGGACTTTCAATCCGGAAACAAAATCGTTCAGATCCGGAACGTGGGCGAGAACATTGTTTCCGATGATCAGGTCCGCCTGCTTTCCCTCACCCTCGAGTTTCCGCGCCAGCTCCGCGCCGAAAAACTCCGCAAGGGTCGGAATCCCTTTCTCGACCGCCGCCGCGGCAACATTTTTTGCCGGTTCGATACCGAGCACAGGAATAGTCCTCTCCTGGAAATATTGCAGCAAGTACCCGTCATTCGATGCTACTTCCACCACATGATTCTCACCGGTTAGAGAAAACCGCTCGATGACCGCCTTCACGTACGCCCTGCAATGCTCCAGCCAGCTCGGGGAATATGAGGAAAAGTAGGCGTAATCGGAAAAGATGAAATCGGGCGTCTCGTACTCCGGCAATTGAACCAGAAAGCAGCGGGCGCATACGTACGGCGTCAGCGGATAAAACCGTTGCGACCGGTTGAACGTCTCGGGCTTGGTGTAGTCGTTGGACAGGGGCGTCATACCGAGGTCGACGAACGTTGTCTCAAGCTCGCTCAAACAGAACCGGCATTTCGTCGAGCAATCGGATACTTCGGTAGTCATGCTGGAAAGTTTCTTCGGGTTTATATCCGGCGGCGATTTTACGGCATCAAAATTCACGGTGCGTTTCTGGTTTCACGCGGATTTCCGCCGATCGCGTCAAGACTGCGGTCTGAATGACTCAATCGCGATGATTTAGAATGCAATTTTTCATTCGGTGTGAAAACCCGTTTCGCGGTCGCTCGCAAATCAAGCATTTCGGTGAGCATCGCTTTCAGAAAAAGCCGTTTATCGATTCGGTGCCCCAGTTCCCGCAGTTTGGTCCGATGGTACCTGCGGGCGTCACGGGTCCCCGTGGCCAGCCAAAGTTTCGCCAGAAAGCGGTAATAGTAGAAATAGAAATGCCGCATTACCCGGTCCAGTTCGCGCTGATCAAAGAAACGCGGACCATATTGCAACAGCGCGACCAGTTTATCGAGACGGGAAGTCTGAAAGCGATCCGCCACCAACGCCGTGGTGGTTTCGTCGTGTCTTCGGTCGAAGGTAAGTACCTCGTGAACAAAACCGTAATCGGATTCCAGAAGGAGCTCCAGAAAAGCCATTCGGTCGGCGTGAATCACCGTTTCGTCATAGAACGCATCGCGCCCCCGAACGAGGTCGGAACGCATGAGGATATTGGTCGGCGTCCCGAGGTGGTAGTCCTCCACCAGGTAACGCCGCCCGATTTCGCGGCCGCTGGTACACGGGCTCGGATAGGGAATCCGGTCCGCGGCCACACGAG
>PWMU01000127.1 GCA_003558065.1 Opitutia bacterium
CGCAGGAACTCGGCATTGATACCGGCGTCGATGTAGAGAAAGCCTCCCCGGTCGAGAAACTGCTTGAGGTTCCGCTTTTCCGATTCGCTCAGGTTCCAGTTCCGTCTGTCAGCAAAGTTCACATACACAATCGGATGCCTGAAAATGCGCTCGTCCTCGAACGAGGAAATCATCAATGGATCCGGGTGCAGCTCCAAAGTGGTGGTGTCATTGATCTCCTGGATGAGCGACGGGAGGGCGGCCGGAAAGTTTCGCTGCAGCGGATTGCCTTCGACCAACTGGACCAGGCGGAGCGCGTCCGGGGCGATTCGCGCGGGCGGGCCCGAGGCCGCCCGCTCCCCCGCGCCCGTTTCCGCGCCCGAGGCAACCGGAATCGCCAGGGCCCATCCGATCGCTACCGCCCAAATCCGTATCCTTTTCATTCCCTGCATATCCCTCTTCCCCGTAGGAGCGGGTTCACCCCGCGATCCACCCGTAGGAGCGGGTTCACCCCGCGATCCCCCCGTAGGAGCGGGTTCACCCCGCGATCTCCTGCAGGCTTCCGCTCCGCGGTTAACCGCGAACCCCCGTTTTTCCTCCGTGCAAAACATCTTAACAAGCACTCTACATAAGGCTGCCGCGATTTCAAAGTTCGGAATCCGTTCCCGGCCCCGCCGGCTCTTCGTCGTACTGAGCAAGATGCTTTTCAATAGCCCTGCGAAGAGGCGACCCGGGATGGTTCTCCAGAAACTCTTTCAGTTTCCCGAGCGTTTCGGGAGTGACTTCCCGCGTCAGCCCGCGCAATCCGGCCTCCCGGATGGTCGGGTCGTTGTCCCGCAGCGAGAGAGCCAAAATGCGCTCCCATCCGTCCATTTGGCGGCTCGCGACCTCGTCGATCGCCTCGGCACGGACCTGGCTGTCGTCGTCGAGCAACATCTCCCGGAGCACCTCCTCGCTTTCCCCGGCGGGCAGATAACGGGTAAACGCAATCGCGGCACGGCGCACCTCCACATGACGGCTTTCCGCGGCCGCTTCCAGCAACCGGGGGGAGACTCTCGTTGAATGCCGCCTGAGGAAGCGGACGGCGGCCTCACGCAACCGCCGGGTGTCTTCTTCCAGTAACGCCAACAAGTCTTCTTCCCCGACGCGGTCGGGAAACCGCGCAAAATAAAGCTGCACGGCGGCCTCGCGATAGCTCGGATTGGAGTGCTCCATCCACCGCCTCAGAAACGGCTCGGCCTGGTCATCGAGCAACCTCGCCGCCCGGATCGCGCGCCGGGCGATCTCCTGATGCCCCGGGTTCTCGGCGAACCGTTCGAGAAGCCGCGCGTAGTGGTCCGGCTCGGGCGCCTGGCGGAAAAAGGCGAGCTCGGCCTCCAGGGAAACTTCGACGTCCTCGTCCTCCCGGAGGCGGGCAAGGGCCTCCGTCGCCGCACCGCTATCCCCATCCCCCAGTTGCCGGGCGAGAGTCAGGCGGAAGATCCGATCGGAATGGTCGACCAGTTCCGGCGCCTCCCGGGCGATCAGGTCCGGGCCGAAATGCCGGCCGGCGACATGCAGGGCTTCGATGGCCACCTCACGGTCGGAATCGTGCAACAGGTCGGCCATCAACGCTTCCGACACGGGAATCTGCAACTGCGAAAAGTGAGAAATCATATTGCGCCGCACGGTGGTGTCTTCGTCCCGGAAAGCCTCTTCAAGGATCGACTTCAACCCCTCCGGCAGATCCCGCACCGGCCGGCGCTGCCCCTGGGACATGGAAAGGGGAAAGCCGTGCATCACCATGGGCAGGACGTTGGAAGCGATGCGCCGGATCCCCACGTCGGAATCCCCCACCCGCTCGGCGATCTTCACCGCCGTTTCCCCGCGGTAGATTCTCCGGCGCTCAAAAAGAGAGACCAGGGCCGCCTGCCGGACGCCCGCGTCCGCATCCTCCAACGCGGCCACCACGGCCTGCTCGGCCTGGGGCACCGGGTATTTTCCAAGCAGCATGATCGCCGATCGCCGCACCTCGGGATTCTCCGACTCCGCTTTTTCCAGCGCCCGTTCCACCGTGTCTTCCCAGTACTCCCGTTCTTCCTCGGGCACCCCTTCCGGCTCGGCCGGATCCTGCTGCGGAACCGCCGGAACTGGCACGGGCAAGGGTTGTTGGGGGGCGACCGGGTCCGGCTGGGCGATAAGAGCACCGCTTGCCCAAACCGCGCCGCAGATCCCGCCGAGCCCCATCTTGAATAGCCACGTCATCCCATCTCTCCTTTTGAATATAGCATATTAGCTCCCGGCAAAAAAACCCTCTATTTCAATCCCATCCGGCGCCTGAAAAACCACTCGGCAAAGAGCGCCGTAAACAGCAGCACCAAAAACCAACCCTGATTGGCCCAGTAGACCCGGCTTTCGCGCACCGGAACCTCCTCCGAGAGTTTCAGCGACGACAGGGCCCCGGCCTCCGGGTAGTGATAAAACTCGCCCCCGGTGACCCGCGCGAGGTCGCGGAGCACGGATTCCCGGTAACGCGTATCCTCCTGTTCCTCGCCAAGGGGGCTCGATATAAAATAAACATCGCGTTCCATTCGCTCCCCGCCCGCAAACTCGATCCGGTAACGGGCGTGATACTCGCCCGGTTCTTCCGGCACATAGGAAGTTCGGTAGCGTCCGGGCACATCGAACGAGGGTTGGAGTTGCCGGTCCCAGGTTTCGCCGGAGGGATCCGTCACTTCCACATACACATTCGCGTTCCTGGCCGGCCGGAAATCCGGACCGAGGATATTCGCCTCGAAGTCGAATGACTCCTGGAGCGGATAACGTTCGCCCTGTGCCGAAACCCTCACGCGCGGTTTTCCTGCCGAGGACAGCCACACCAGCAGATTCTCCCAGAAGAGCCGATGCTGCTCGAGTCCGGTATCCGAGGCCATGCGCCATTGCCAGGTGCTTTCCGTTCCCAGATACGCCACGCGCCCGGCTCCGAAAGCCTGGGCGGCCATGATGGCCTCGCTTCGCCCCTCCCGCAGCAGCACGGGACGCGCCCCGCGTTTCCATTCGGTCGTCACCACAACCGGAGAATCCTCATCGACGAAAAGGCTCGGCCGCCCGAACAGGCGTCCTCCGGTCAGGTGGTCGAAGATCGGGGCCGCCTCGATCTCGAGTCGTATCCGCTCGTTCAGGACACGCTGCTCGGCACTCAGGACCGGCAGGGCCGAGTCGATGCTTTGCGCGTTCCCGTCCAGGGGACCGAAGGCGAGAAGGCCCCCGCCTCGCGTGGAGACGAAATCCCTCAGGGCCCCGTGCGCGTCCTCCGATAGCTCGGGGAGGATTCGCGTATCGACGAGCAGCGCGTCGTAACGGTTGAAGAAGGAGCTCTCTTCGGGGAACGCCCCGGAGGCCGCGAGTTCCTCGTTTTCCTCGGAAAGGGCCTGGAAAAACGAGTCTTCGCCGGTCCGAATGATGCTTTCCATTCCGATCTGATCGGAATCGGCGATTCCCCGTTCGATGAAACGGTACTCGATGTTGAGCCGGTTGCCCAGGTACAGGACCGCAAAGGTCTCCGGCTCCTCGGCGGTGACAAAGGCATACCGCACCTCTTCCCGTTCGCCGTCGCCCTCCCCCTCGATCACTGAAAGCCGGTAGAGGTGCTCGCCCGCGCTGACCGGCATGACCTCAAACACTTCCTCCCGGCCGGTCGCGCCGGCCGGAAGCCTCACTTCCCGCTCGTCCACCACTCCGCCATCGTCCCGCAGACGCAGCCGGACCGCCGCCTCGGCATCACGGGTATTCGAAAGCTCGACGGGCAACTCCATGGGCTCGCCGCGTCTTCCGCTGAAGCGCGAGGAGGCGAAATCGACCCGGAGTTCCCCGGGGGGCTCCCGGGCCCCCACCCCGATCGCGGTCACGGGAATGTCCCGGTCGCGGTAACGCCGGGCGGTTTCCATGGGAGAAGCGCCGGTGTTGTGATGTCCGTCGGAGATCAGCAGCACCGCCCCCAGGTTGTCCCGTTCGGCATCCGCCCGTTCCAGGGCCTCCCCGAGCACATCGCCCAAAGCCGTTCCCCCGGCCAGTAACGGCAGGCGGTCGCCCCCCAACGACACCAGATGGTCGCTGAAACGATACCGGTCGATCCAGTAACCGGACTCCTCCAGGGCGGCGAGCGGGGGTGTATCCGGATTTTGAATCCATTCCTCGATCAACTCCCGGCGGCTCGTCTCTCCGCCGCGAACATCCCGCGTTTCCATGCTTCCGGACGCATCCGCGAGCACGGCCACCCGAAAACCGTCCGGGTCGGGCTCTTCGCGAACGGAGTAGGGATTGAGGAGGACAAGCAGCAGACACACCAGCGCCAGAACCCTCAATCCGGCCACCAGGGCGAGGTAGGACGGCCGCAGAAGGCGGTGGAGCCGGAAATACGTCCAGCCCAGAACGGCCAGAATAAGGAGCGCCGACAGCGCAAGCAACGCCGCGGAAAATGGCGTATCCAAACCGCTCATTGAGTCTCGCTCAGGTTCCTAAAGTACTCCTCCACCAGGCTCCGGTATTTTTCCGGGGGCTCCGAGCCCTGGCGGCTGAGACGTTCCCGCCGCTCCACTTCCATCGAAAGAAGCCTTTGTTCCAGACTTCGGTTGGCCGCGCTGAGCGTCGACTCGAGTCGCAGGGGATTGGGACGCCCCTCGCCGGAGGAGGCGCTCTCGAGCAGAGATGCGCTGATCTCCTCAAGCTCCGCGTCGTTGAGTCCGCGGGCAATATCGGAAAGGCCCTCGCCGATTTCGCGGCTGATCTCTTCCATTCTCGCGCTCAATTCCTCGCCCGCCTCGCCGAACATCTCCTGGACTTCCCGGCGGGCTTCCCGGATCTGCTGCAGCGCCTCGGCCACCTGTTGCCGGGTCACGGCCGGCAGGCCCTCGCCGGCCTCGTGCAGGTTCTCCGCGAACTCCTGCAACCTCGCCGCAAGCTCCTCCTGGATCTCCGCGGCCCGCTCCGGCTGTTCGTAGAGCAGCGCATTGGCCGCGCGGTCCATCCGCCCGCCGACATTCTCGTCGCGCATCCGGCGCCCCGCCTGAGACAGGGCTTCGGCAACTTCGGGATGTTCGTCCATCAATTCCAAGGCGCTGTCGTCGAGGTCGCTCAGGATATCGTCCAAAGACCGCCGCATCTGCTCCTGGCGTTCGCGCTGGCCGGAAATCTCCTCGGGATCGGGGGCGTCCTCCCCGGCGAGCCCCCGGCTGGCCGAGGCGGCCTCCGCCTGATCCCGGGCGAGCGCCTCCGCCCGTTGGGTCAGCCGGCCCATCTCGCTGTCGGTCACCTGCTGAAGCAGCTCTTCCAGTTCCTCGCCGGCCGCCAACAAAGAGGCGCGCGCACGCGCGCCTTCGCGTTCCGCCCGGTCGAGCCGCTCGCGCGAGATCTGGCGCCCGGACTGGTTCATGGAACCCGCCGCGGCGTCCATGTGATTCCACGCTTCGCGGGCGCCCGGAAAATGGTTCAATTCACGCCGAATACGCCGCGCCTCCCCGGTCAATTCGTCCTGGCGGCTCCGAAGTTCGGCCTGGTCGTCCGGGCTCAGCTCGGTTCCGGCCAGGCGGTCCAGGGTCGAGTTCTGTCCGCCCTGGTTGTCGGCGAGTTCCCGGATGTCATCGATCAGCCGGCGAAGCGTGTCGAGCATTTCGTCGATTTCGTCGGCGTCAGGCTGCTCCCCCTCGGCGACCTCTCCCGGATCGCCGGCTTCGTCGGACGGCTCCTCCGACTGAATCGGATCCTGGGCAAGTTCGTTTTCGACCGCCAGCAGGTGCGCCAGGGCCTGCTCCTGGAAGGCTATCGAATCCTCGACGCGCTCGGCCGCGATCAGGCGCCCGGCCGATCCCATCCGCTCGATCGCCCCGCGCATCAACTCCACCACGTACAGGTGATCGGTGCCGGCAAGCTCGATGATCTCCTGCTTGATGCCGGTTGTTTCGATCCGCAGCGCCTCCATGCTGCGCTCAAGTTCATCCTGAAGTCTCTCCCGCCGTTCCCCGTCGACCGAGGCGGTTTCCCAACTCATCCGGATCAGGCGCTTGGCTTCCACCAGGAGGGCGCGTATGTCGATTTCCTCCTGGTCCATCGGGTCGCCTTCCATCTCTTCGGGTTCGCGGTCCTCGCGAACTTCGATAAAGAAAACCTCCGAACGCGTCACCTGCGGTTCCGGCTCCCGATTGTCCGCGGCGGTCAGGAAATACGTGATAATATCGCCCTCGCTGACATCGAGCTGTTCGAGGTCCAGTACCTGTTCGACCGTTTTTTCCCGCGGGAGCTCCGTGACCGGCAGCTCCGAACCGGCTTCGTAAAGCACCCGGGTAACGCGCCGCTCGCCGGAGACGGAAAACGTAACGGCGATTTTGCGCAACCCGAAATCATCGGCCGCGTTCGCTTCGATCCCGACCCGCTCATCGGGCGTCGCGTCGATATCCCCGCCGGGGCGGGTCACGTCGAGTGTGGGCGGGTAATCCCGCCTCGCGGTGATTTCAAAAGCGGTCGTCTCGGCGTTTCTCCCCTCGGCATCCTCCAGGTAAAACCGTCCCTCAAGGTCGCCGTCGAGACGCAGTTCCAGACTCTGCCGGGTCGGCGAATCGACGCCAAGGGGGTCCATCTCCCCGTCCCGCACCAGGGCCGCGTCCACCCCCTCCGGCAGTTCCAGCTCCCAATCAATCCGGCTTCCTTCGAGCGTCGTGAAATCGCGTAGCCGCGAAAAGCTCCGCGCCTCCTCCCCCGAGTAGCCGGGAGGGCTGACGGTCACTTCCAGGCTCTCGATCGACGGTGGAACGTAAGGGCGGATGCGATACCAATTCGAGACGAGGGACGGAGTCACCACCCGGTAGCGCAGTTCCTCTTCGACTCCGTAGAACGCAAAGGTATGCTCTCCGTTCGAGCCGGCATTCATGCGATAATCATGCCGGCCCCGGCCATCAACATATTCCACCCGGGCTTCGTCCTCCCAGCGGAAAATCTCCGCGCTGATCCTGGCGTCGGTCTCGATTGGCACGTCGTGATCGCCCGGAGTCACCGCGAGTCCGGACCCCGCTCCAGACATCAGATCCCCGAAGTAATGCGCGGCCTTCCGGCTGTACTCGTTGCCTGCGGCCGGCCAGAGGAGCAGCAGGAGGAGGACGCCGAACCCCGCCAGCGTCGCGATGCGCCACTGCGGACGCATGAGAACCTCGGTGAAATCCACGCGCGCCGTTTCCCGGCGCATTTTGTCAATGAGAGCCTGTTCGAGCCGGCGGCGGCGACCGGCCGGACGCTCTTCCTGTTCGACCGCGCAGATCAGGGCATCCATCCAGCGTGGATTCTCCTTCTCGACCTCGGCCGCCAGTTGCGGGAGCGTGGGGGGCACAACGAACGCCCGGTAGCTGTCCCAGGCGAGACGGGCGAGAAACAGGAACAGGACGGGAAGCAGCAACACAAACGCCTGCTGTTCCTGCAACGGGGTCACCCGGTTCAACAATCCCAGGAGCAGCAACAGCGCGACTACTGTCAGGAGATTGTACAGCAGCGCGCTCAACCAACGGCGCCGCTGCAGAACGGCGCGGGAACGGGTCAGTCTTTCTGTGAGCGGTTCGTTCATGCTTCGGCCTGACTACTTGTCGCTGTAGGGTTCCCCTTTGTCAAACCGCCGGCGGAACGGTCGCCCGCGGCGGCAATCAGCATCTCCAGGAGGAAGAACCCCGCGGCCGCCAGGGCAAACCAGTGCCACAGGGGACGGGAGGAGTCCCTGTCCCGCCCGCGACCCCCGGGCGCAAGCGCCGCCACCGATTCCCCCGCGTCGGTCCGCGGGCGCATGGAACGAGCGAGATCCACGGGGGCCGCGGTTTCTAGGACCGATTCGCGGCGGGAAAGGTTGACTTCGATCGGCGCGCCGCCTTCCGCGTGCACGCCCGGCTCCCGCGGGTCCACCTGGTCCCAGAAGGGGTCGTCGGACGAAATTCCCAGCTGTTCGGAAGCGCGTGCGACCGAAAACCCGGTATTTTCCCGCACAATTCCGTGGTCGGCGGGCAGATCTCCGGCGATCAACTCGCGAACCAGGGGCAAGAACCCGCCGGTCAAGGGCAGGTCGCTCCAGCCGGTCTCGAACGGAAACGCGCTGAAAAAGAGCCCCCCCCGGCCCACCCCGCGGTATACCAGCAACGGATCGTCCTCCGAAGAACGCAGCCAATCTTCGGCGTCGTCGTCGCGAACATCGAGACGCAGGTAGCGGTAAAGGGAGACCATCTGCAGGCTCCGCGCAGCTTCGTCGCCGAACACCCCGCCAAGCGGGCTGTCGGGGTTGATCCAGTCCAGGGCGAGGGTGGTCGGCCCGCGCCGGTCCGCCCGGGCGGTTCCGAGGTGCTCCAGGTCGAGGAGTCCCCGTTCCCGCAATATCCCGGTCGTACGTCCGGGCCCTTCGCCGGGGGTGACGATCACCACGCCGCCGTTTTCCAGGTAGGCGTCCAACGCCGCCCAGCCGGCATCGTCCAGATGCCGGATCGCCCCCAGCAACAGCACCGCCCGGTAACCCGACCAGTCGGCCCCGGCCCCGGCCGGTTCCATCGCCTCCAGATCGAATTGCAGCCACAAGGTCTCCCCGCGTGCGGTGAGGGCCCGCTCCACAAAAAACAGTTCCTCCGCTTTCGCCGGCTCCTCGGCGACCGGCGCCAGGACCAGCACCTGGAGCGCGGGCGGGCGGCCCATCCAGAAATAATAGTGATTGTCCGCGTCGAACGCATCCTCGTCCAGCGACAGGCGCCCGCGCGAGGCATCCGGCGCACTGACGTCAAACGAAACTTCGGTCACGCGGTCCGGCGGCAGCGTCACCTCCTTCTCCCAGCTCCGGTTCCCCGCATGCAAGGTGACCGTTCGCTCCACCGCTTCGGCACCGAAATTCCTCAACTCCGCCTGGACGTGCCGTTCGTCCTCGCCCCGCGGATACGAACGCACCCGAACCACCGCGGCGTTGGCGCTCCGGCCGGCTCCGACTTTCAGCCATTCGAGCCGGATCGAATGCGGGACTTCGGGCAGACGCCCGGTCTCCCAGGCGCTTGCCTGCAGGTCGGAAACCACCATCAGGGAGCGCTCGGTGTCCTCGCCTCCCAGCAGCGAGAGCGCCTCGCGCAGGCCGTCGCCGTGATTCCCGGCGACGGTCTCGGGGACCGCTTCATCCAGAAGCTCCCGCAAACGGTCGTGGTCGGGGGTCGGCGCCAGGGACTCGACCATCCGGTCGGACGAGAGCACCAGGCCGAACTCCGCTCCCGGCCGTTCCTCGAGCAGCGTCTCGACCGTTTCCCTCGCTTCCTCCCGGGAATTCCAGCCGCCCATGCTCGCCGAAAGATCGACCAGGAACACAATACGCTCCGCCCCCGCCTCCCCCGCCGCGAGCGCCGCTTCGCGGGGCTGCCATTCGGGACGGGCCAGGGCGAGGATCAACGCGGCGAACAGGAGCATCCGCATCGCCAGCAACAGCAGATCCCGGGGCACCTTTCGCTTCTGAAAGGGCAACTTGCCTTTCAGGATAAACCGGATCGAGGGAAACCGCACGGGACGAAACAGCTCGCGCTGGATGAGGTGCAGCAAGATCGGAACCGCCAGTCCCAACAGGCCCCAGAGCATCCATGTGTATTGAAAGGTCAGCATAAATCCATCCGTCGGGCACCCCGGATCACTGCATGGCCTCCCGCTTGTGGAGGTACGCCGACAACGAACGGGCCAGCGAATCCGAACTGATCAGCGGCAGAAATTCCACGTGCGAACGCGCCAACATTACTGACAGCCGCTCCTGGAAATCGTTCATTCTTTCCACGTAATGAGCGCGCACCTTGGCCGGATTCGTCAGGATCCGCCGGCCCTCTTCCGGATCGATGAACTCGGTCGACTGGTCGAACGGGAGGTCCCGTTCGTCCGGATCGAGCACCTGTACCGACACGCATTCATGACGGGCGAAGCGGATCCGTTTCAGGATCGGCGGCAACGTGTCCTCAGCTTCAAGAAAGTCCGAAAGGCAAATCACCATCCCCCGGTTGCGGAGATGTCCCGCCAGATAATTCCAGGAATAATCGTGACGCGCCGTCCCTTTGGGATTGTGGCGGGCGAGCGCGGTGAGGATGCGATGGAGCTGTCCCTGCCGCTGGCGCGCGTCGATCATTTCCACGAGGTCGTCGTTGTAGACGCACAAGCCGACGTTGTCACCCTGGCGCGAAGCGAGGTACGCCAGACAGGCCGCCACCATGGTGGCATAATGCCACTTCGTGCAGGACGCGCGTTCGCCTCGGTAATCCATCGAGGCGCTCGCATCCAACACCAGGTAGCAGTTCATGTTGGTCTCCTCCTGGTAGACCTTGGTGTAAAACTTGTCGCTCCGGGAAAAGACTTTCCAGTCCACGTACTTCAGGTCGTCGCCCGGCACGTAACTGCGGTACTGCAGAAACTCGCTGCCCTGCCCGTGGGAAAAGCTCCGGTGGAGCCCCGACATGTAGCCCTCCACGGCGACCTTCGCCATGAGCGCGTAATTCTCGATCCGGGAAAGCGTCGCCGGGGAAAGCAGGTCTACCAACGCGGTGGCCATCAGTCGTCCGAAACCCGTTTCATGAGATCCTGGATGATATCCGCCGACCGGATACCTTCGGCTTCCGCATGGAAATTCGTGATGACCCGGTGGCGCAGGACGGGAAGCGCCAGCGCGCGGACGTCTTCGCAGGCCACATTGTAACGGCCCTCCAACAGCGCCCGCGCCTTGCCGGCCAGGATGAGCGCCTGCGAAGCGCGCGACCCGGCCCCCCACTTGATCATCTCCCGCACCTTCGGCGTCGCCTGCGGATTGTCCGGACGGGTGGCCGCCACCAGGCGCACCGCGTAGGAAACCACATTCTGTGAAACCGGCACCTCACGCACCACTTTCTGCAGATCGAGAATCTCCTCCCTCGTGAAAATCGCCTCGGGCGCCGCCGCTTCGGGAGCGGTTGTCGCCGCCACCATGCGCTCCTCGTCTTCAGTGCTCAGGTAATCCATGACGCAATTGAGCAAGAACCGGTCGAGCTGGGCTTCGGGGAGCGGATAGGTACCCTCCAGTTCGATCGGATTCTGGGTAGCCAGCACGAAAAACGGCGGCTCCAGTTCGTGGGTGTGCCCCGCCGCGGTCACGTGACGCTCGCCCATAGCCTCGAGGAGCGCCGACTGGGTTTTCGGCGGCGTCCGGTTGATCTCGTCGGCCAGCAGAATGTTGGCAAAGACGGGACCTCTCACGAACCGGAAGGTCCGTTTCCCGGTCGCCGGATCCTCCTCGATCACCTCCGTCCCGAAAATGTCGGCCGGCATCAGGTCCGGCGTGAACTGGATCCGCTTGAAACTGAGCGAAAACAGCCGGGCGATCGACTTCACCAGCAGCGTCTTGCCCAGACCCGGCACCCCCATCAGCAACGCATGCCCCTGGGCCAGCAGGGCGATGATAATCTGCTCGATCACCTCCTCCTGCCCGACAATCGTCTTGTGTAATTCTTGAAAGGTTCGCTCCCGCGCCTCGCGCACCTTCTCGACAACCTCCGGGTTCTTTTGCTCCAACATATTCCCTTTCTCTGGATGGACGTAAAACGACTTCAGATCCCAGACAAAACACAGGGTTGCGTCAAATGTCCAGTTTCCCGGGAGATTTGGAAGCCGGCCCTTTCCCTTCATTCCCGAACCCATCCCGGGAGGTTCGTGCGTTGGGACGCACGGAAGACGCAAACGTGCGCCGAATGGGACGACGCCGCGGCCGGAAGAGACCCCGGCTCCAAAGGCAAAAACAAGAAAGGAATCGGGCCGCCCCGCGGTCCTTTCATATGAATTCCCTGGGCCGCACGAAGATGGGAAAAATCTGAAATCTTCAAAAATGAAAAAGCCCTGCGAGCCGCCCGGGCGATCATCACTCGATAAAAGACCTTGTCGTTTCCGGAATCCATTTGATTAATTACCGTCACATTCAATGGCAAACCACGCTTCCCAACCCCGCCAACACGGGACCGCCCCCTTGCTCATCGACTGTGATGTGCACCAGACGTTTCGGGATGCGGCGGACCTGACGCAATATCTGGATCCGTATTTCCGCCGGCGCGGCATCAGCCTTGTCGGCACGGGCTTTCATTCGCCGGTAGGGGTGCTGCGTGCCGATGCGGCCGCAGAGGACGGCGGCCCGCCCGGCTCCTGCCCGGATACGATGCGCCGGCAGCATCTCGACGCCTTCGGAATCGACTACGCGGTCCTCACCGGGTCGAACATACTTGCGGTGGGCGTCATCCCCGAGATTGACTACGGGACCGCCCTGGCCAGGGCCTATAATGAGTGGCTCGTGAACTATTGGCTCGCCGAAGATCCTCGTTTCCTGGGCGCGCTCTTGATCAATCCACAGGATCCGCCGAGGGCGGCCGAGGAGATCCGGCGAGCCGGGAGCCATCCGAAGATCGTCCAGGTGCTGATGAGCAGTGCGACCCGGATTCCGTACGGGCAACGCTTTTATCATCCCATTTACCAGGCGGCTGAAGAGATGGGGTTGCCCGTGGCGATCCACCCGGGCACCGAAGGGCGGGCCATTGCCAATCCGCCAACCTCCGCCGGCTGGCCGACCAACTACCTGGAGTGGCATACCGGCCTTTCTCAAAATTTTATGGCCCAGGTGACCAGCCTGGTCCTCGAAGGTGTCTTCGAGCTCTTTCCCGGGCTGAAAGTCGTTTGCATCGAAGGCGGATTGGCTTGGATGCCGCACCTGATGTGGCGGATGGACAAGAACTGGAAGGGGCTTCGCTCCTTGGTGCCGTGGCTCGAACGCCCTCCGAGTGAATATATCATTGAGCACGTTCGCCTGACCACGCAGCCGATCGAGGAGCCGGAACGGCCGGAGCATCTGCTTCAGATTCTTGAAATGATGCACGCGGACCGGACCGTGATGTTCTCGAGTGACTACCCGCATTGGGACAATGATTCGCCGCTCCATGTTCTGCGCGCTCTTCCGGCCGATCTCGCCGAGCGAATTTTTTACAGGAATGCGCAGGAATTGTATGGACTGCCGGCTAAGCCGTCGGAGCCGAAGCCACAGGTCGAGCATCGATGAGCGCACCGCCTCGCAACACCACCCGCTACGTCATTTGTCCGGTCGGGGAAATCGCTCCGGGAGACCGCCGGATCGTGGAGATTGCCGGCCGCTCCATCGGTGTGTTCAACATCCACGGCCGCTATTACGCCATCCGGAACCTCTGTCCGCACCAGGGAGCGCCATTGTGCCGGGGCAGGCTCACCGGCACGGCGCTGCCGTCACGACCCGGCGAATATCATTGGGGACGCGAAGGAGAGATCATCCGCTGCCCCTGGCATGGCTGGGAGTTCGACGTCACCACAGGGAAGAGCCTCTTCAATCCCCACAAAATGAAGGTGAAAAACTACGAGGTCATGATTGAGGCGGCCGAGGGTGACGATCCCTCCCTCGAAACCTACGACGTGCGACTGGAACGCGACGAAGTCGTCCTCTACCTCTAGCGAGGCGTAGCCTCGGACTCTCGTGTACCCCGCCATAAATAATGAACCCTGAGCCGGATCCGAAAATCTGAAAATAAAGCCAATCCGTGGCGACCGGGTTTACCCCGGGAGAATCCGTGGCGAACTCCGGGGATAAACCCCGTCGCCACGACGCGTTTCGGGACCGGACGGTATTTCGTCAAAGGCCGGTTCCTGATTCGCGTCCATTCCCCCGGTTCCATAGGTTACAATCTGCTTGGCGGGGTACACTAGAATCCTAAAACACGGAAAGTTGTTGTGATCGAGTCAAGTTTTTCGGAATACGCCACTGTTTTTCTTCGTGGCGACCGAGTTTACCTCGGGAGATGCTCGGACATCGGTTCTCCGGGCGTAAAGCCCGTCGCCACAGAAACCGTCTTGGCTTCCTGTCTGAGGCTCCGCCTCGCTGGTATTTCACGGTCAAAATTTCCATCTTCTACTCTGCGTCATCAAGTTTTTCGAAAAAAGCGGATTTCCCGTGGTTGTGGCGACCGGGTTTATCCCGGGAGATCCGGGGCCGCGGAGAATCGGGGGATAAACCCCCTCGCTACGAAGAAATCCGAAAACTTGATGACCGGGAGTATAGATACGGACCCCATACGATTCGTCGATCTCACCGGTCGTTCCGGCGCAAGCGTTGGCGCTCGACTGCACAGGGAGAACATCGAGGTAAGGTACATATAATGTCGCCCCTCTCATCATATTCTGCCGGAATGAGTTTTTATCCGAATCCCCGGGCCCAATTCAGTCTCACTACAAACCGCGATGGCGCGACAAAGTGCGACAATAATCCCCTCATTGGCACGGCACCTGCAATAACCGGTGATCAAACAGATGCGGGAATCTCAATCCAATGATCCCCACCGTTTATTCACGAAGAATTCACCACCAACTCAACAAACCATGAAACACCTGGTCTCCACCCTTGTACTCCCTCCACTCTTCGCCTGTTCCGCGGCTTTCGCACAAGCCGACGTCGCCGGACAGGACTTTGCTGACACCCCACCTCGACAAGACGAAATAGCCGCATCCGATTCTCCCGAAGCCTTTTCGCCCGAGGAGTTGGAACGCGACTGGCCGCTTGCGGATCAATACCTCGTCGACGGGCGCCTCAACGAAGGGATCGCCGCCCTGCAAGCCCGGCTTGAAGAGGCCCCCGACGACGATCAGGCCCGGTTCGGATTGGGAGTCGCGCAGTTTCTCCACGGTGTCGAACGCCTGGGAAACACGCTTCACCGCTACGGGACCGGCGGCGGTACCCTGGAACAGGCAGCGCAGATGTTCCCGGTCCTTCGCATGCCGATGCCCTTGAATCCGGAACCGGAGACGATCGGCGTCGAAGCATTTCGCCAAATCTTTCGGCAGTTCCATGACGACCTCGCCGTGGCGGAGGCGACGCTCGCACGGATCTCCTCGGATGATGTTCAACTTCCGCTGCAATTCGGACGGATTCAGCTCAATCTGATGGGACCGGAAGGGAACGAGCGCCAACCGTTGTGGCGGATCTACAGCCGGATCGCCGGCGTACAAGTCCCGGCACCCGCGGCACAGCAGTTCGTCATCGACTTCGATATCGGCGATGCCTACTGGTTGCGAGGTTACTGCAAGCTGCTGATGGCGACGCAGCAGATGATTCTAGCCTACGAGCTCGACGGGATCTTCGAGCGGACCGCGCACCTGCTCTTCCCCCACGTGGACACGCCGCACGCCTATCTGATGGAGGAGCGGACAAGCGTGGGCGGGTTTCAGGGATTCGAGCCCCATCTGATTATGGACGTCATCGCAATGATCCATTCGATCAATCTGCAGGTGGCCCAGCCGGACCGGTTGGAAGCCGCGCTCGCGCACTTCGAAAAAGTGATCGAGCTGAGTCGGGGCAGTTGGGAACACATCCTGGCCGAAGAGGACAATCGGAACGAGTGGATTCCCAACCCGAATCAAACCGGCGTCCTGCCCGGCGTGGATGTGACCTCGGCGATGGTCGACGACTGGATGCTGTTTCTGGATGAGATCGAGTCGATCTTTGCCGGCGACACGCTGGCGCCCTTCTGGAGAACCGAGCGGGAAGATCTGGGTATCAACGTCCGGCGCGTCTTTACAGACCCGACGCCGCTGGACCTGGTGTTGTGGATTCAGGGCACCGCCGCCACCCCCTACATCGAGCAAGGCCAAGTGACCGATGCGCACTTCTGGTGGCGGCTGCAGGAAACATTCAACGGCCAATTCATGGGTTACGCCATCTGGTTCAATTGAAACCGAATTCCGTAACCCGATTAAACGTCAGGGATCCTCTCAGTGCGGCGCCGGTCAAGGATGCCTCGATCAGGCGGCCCTCAAGCACGTCCCGAGCCAAATCCGCGGCACTCCGGCAGGCATCCTCACCCTCCGGGTAATGAAAGCCGAACGCCTCGGCATGCTTCTCGATGATCCCGTCTGGGATGAGGACCTCGCCCGCAGCGACTCTCGCGCAACTGGAAACGTGGGGCGAAGCCATTCTCGAGGCTCCCTCACTGGAAGACGTTTTCCGGAATTAACAGGATTCCCCAAAAACCATTTCTCATGATTTTGCGGTCAATGATTTTGCCTCTCCCCAAACCGGCGAAGTGAATCGGTACCAGGAGATTTTTTCGAGTCGCGAAAACGACCGATCAATCAGGGACCGTCGTGACAAAGCTCAGGGTTCACCTTTCTCTTGTTCCGGTTCCGGGGACGGATTGGGGGCATCCTCCAGTGATCGGACGAACTTACGGTCATTCTTCAGACAGGCCCTCCAACTGAACGGTGAATACCCGGCCGTCGTGGGCGCGTCTGAAGGTGATGGCTGTGAATTTCCCGAACAAAAAGGGTGAACCCGGACGCGTAATCTTCCGGGTACTCCATATTCGTGTAGGTTCCGCCCAGAAAGACCTCACCACGAATAAAGAAGTCCCGTTCTTCGGTGCCCGACAGAGCGATTCTCCGACGGGGGTGCGGAGTGGAAATCTCGCCTTCCTCGGAGAGCAGCGAAACCTCGGGACCGAAGGTAATGATTCGCAATTCGCCGCCGAGGGCGGCCGGCGCGGACGCCAGGAGAATCCATGAACAAGCATGGAGTTAG
>PWMU01000063.1 GCA_003558065.1 Opitutia bacterium
ATTAGCGTGATTAAGCGGTCCCCGGCGAAGCCGGCTCATTCAGGGAAATTTAGAAAAACCTTATTATAAATGATATTTGCCGGAACACGTTTGCAACATCGGGGTTCATAATGCATGCTTTGACAGATTGTACAAAAACATTAAACATATGAAGAAACATCAACATAGGAGATTGGGCAATGAGTGCACATAAAGCGAAGATCGTGGAACCACTCGACGGTCGGGTCGGGTTTCTCGGAAGCATCGGTGTTCGGTTCATGATCGACGGAGCTGATGCCGGGGACCGTTTCTCGCTGGTTGAACATCCCATGGGTCCGCGGGCGCTGGCGGCGCCCCTGCACCGCCACAACCGAGAGGACGAATACAGCTTCGTGCTCCAGGGGCGCATGGGCGCACTGCTCGGTGACGAGGTGGTGGAAGCGGGTGTTGGCGATCTGGTATTCAAGCCACGCAAGCAGTGGCATACCTTTTGGAACGCCGGCGACGAACCCTGCCGGATACTTGAAATTATATCGCCGGCTGGATTCGAGCGCTTCTTCGCGGAATTGGTCGATCTCGGCGGCGTTGGCGGAGTCAAGCCGCAGACTCTTGCAGATTTGTGCTCCCGGTATGAGTTGGAGATGCGCCCCGACACGGTTCCAGAATTGATCCAGCGTTTCAAAGTCCGCTTCCCCGGGGAGGAGATCCTTGCCGGTTGGCCGCGCGGTTAGGCTACGGGGATTTTGGTTAACGAAATGGAGCCTGGCTGATTGTTGTAAACGAGGAATCGCGGTAGCGCCAGTTACTGTAGTCCCGGTTACGCTGCGTTAGTTCCGCGGCTTTCAGCCCAAGTGAAGAGTTTGAATTGGAAGGGGAGACGAAGGAAGAAAAGTCCCCGCTCGCCAAACGCTCCGAAAAAGAACGACGCCTTTCAAAAGTATAAGTCCGACGGACTGCCAGGAGGATGATATGAAACCGGAAGAATTGAAGGCGCTTCAGGCCCCACTGAAGCAGAAGTACAAGCAGGATCCCGAAGAAGCATTGATTACTCTTCGGGCAGAAGGGGACCTTGGAGAAGGGATCGCTTGCAAGGTCGATACCGGTCGTGTGCTGGTGGAGACGGGATTGCACCCCGCAACTGGTGGTGATGGATCTCAAGCTTGCTCAGGCGACATGCTTCTACAGGCACTCGCAGCCTGCGCAGGGGTGACGCTGCGAGCCGTAGCGACGGCCTTTGGAGTTGATCTCCGGAAGGGAAAGGTCGTGGCCGAAGGGGATCTCGATTTTCGTGGAACCCTCGGTGTGGCCAAGGACATTCCTGTCGGATTCAAGGAAATCCGGTTGAGCTTCGAGACGGAATCGGACGCGGATGCGGCCACAATGAACAAGATCATTTCTGTCACCGAGCGGTATTGCGTCGTTCTTCAGACAATACGAGCCGCCCCGCGTGTTGTTGTATCCCTGAATGAGTAGGTGAATGGAAGCACGTTCACGCAGATCTGCCAACCTGGATGATTTCAAGGCGGGAACGCCGCTCGGGAGAGAATCAGGGTTTACTTTCCGGCGTTCTTGATCCAAGCTTTCGGCCCGACATTGTTAATTTTCCCTGTCCGCTTTTTGTTGCCCAGCTACGGGTTGATTTCGGAGAATAAATCATCATGGCTATGCATTCCTCAATCTCTCGATCGGTATTATTTTTGTCCGGTGTATTGGCGGCCGGTTTGTTCGCGGCCTGCGAGCGGGCATCCACTGGCGATGCCGTGCAGGAGCCCGGTGCCGTCGAACCCGCGCAGCCGGAGCGCGGGGGCGCCGGGGAGCTTCGCGGTCTCTACGTTTTGCGGCTCGGCGACGGAATGACGCTCACCAACCACGTTGGCGTTCCCCAGGCTTTGCTTCGGTTTTCGGTGGACGGTTCCCGGGTCGGCCTGGTCGAGCGGTGGGAGGCGCCGTCCATGGGCGCCCAGCGGGTCAATTCCGTGACGGCGGCCCAAAGCACCGGAGGGTTGCGGATTTCTCATGATGAAAATTATCTGGTTTTCACAGGCCGGGATCAGGAAGTTGGGCGGCTTCGTGAACCCGTCCCCCAGGTGATTGCCAGATTTTCGCTGGAGGACCACGTGTTTGACACCTCCACCCGAGTGTCCGCCGATGAGGCCGACGGGAATTACCGGGCGGCGGTCTCTTTGGACGGCCGGGGATACTGGGCGGTTGGCTCCTCGGGTGGAATTCAGTACATAGAACATGGCGCCGAGGCGGCCACCCAGGTGTTGGATGTCACTCATCACTACCGCAACATCGCCGCCGAATTCGAGACTCTTTGGTTCTCCCGGTCGGCTGCCAGCACCCGCGGGCTCTACCGTATAGATCCGCCCGGGGTACCCACCAGTGGGGAGCGGGAGCGGGTCAATCTCGCCGCCGCGGGAGGCAGTGGTTGGGACCGCGGGGGCGGCGGCTACGGCGATTTCGCGTTTTGGAACAAGAACACTGTTTTTATCGGCAACAACGATGTCATCGAGGTGTTTGAGCGGGAAGATCCGGAGAGTGATGTTTGGAACCGTCTCGATGGTGAGAACCAGTCCCACGCGACCGCCGGCGGCCAGGTGCATCTGGATATTCTTGAACACAATGGCAAGGTGAGTCTGTTTTACACTCAGGGAACCGGCACCATCGACATCGGCGACAGCGGGCTCTGGTCGGTGGAGTGGGATGCGGCAACCCGGACCTTCGGGGAGGCGACCCATTTGGCCGACGCCGGTTTTGGTTATTCTTTTGGCGGAATCGTGCTGCATGGAACCACCCCGCCCGGTGAGCCGGTGGAGGTGACCGACCTGCAGGAAGCGTTTGTTCCGGAAGACCCGGACAGGACGGAAACTCCGGCCGACGGGAGTTTCCATCTCGACAATCCTTACGACTTTTCCGGGCACCGGCACAAAGTGCAGTTGCACTCCCACACGAATCTGAGTGACGGCGACCATGACCCGAGCTGGGTGATGAGTGCCTATGAAGCCATTGGCTATGCCGCCGTCGCCATTACCGATCACGATCACATGAGCTGGACGCCGACTCTGGAGGATCCGGGAGGGCACGACATCGTTTTTCTGCCCGGGGTCGAATATTCCGGCACCCGCTCGCAAAGTTGGGATCACATGATCGCGGTCGGAATCGACTCCATTTACCATAAGGACGGGATGCTCAACCGGGCGGCTCAAATCCGCCAGGCCCGTCTGGATGGCGGCGCGGCCTGGCTGGCTCATCCTTATGACGCCGCCGCCCGTCACCGGCGGGGATGGGACCGGCACCAGGTCATTGACCCGGCTCTGGATTTCGACGGCATGGAAATCCACAACGGCGGTCTCTACATGAGCGAAACACCGGGCATTGACTTTCCCTACAAGGTAGATGCCGCCTTGCTCGGCGGGAAGGAAATCCAGGTGATCGCGGTCGATGATTTTCACCGCAATCCGGAAGCGACGCTTGACCGCGGCTTTGTCGTCATCAACAGCGCGTTGGATCAGCAAGACCTGACGGATGCCGATGTGCTGGAGGCTTTGAGGGCGGGGAATTTTTTCGCGGCCGGCAGAACACGCACCGATCATCCGACTCCCCCGGAGTTTACGGACATTCGAGTGGACGGCCACACCCTGCGGGTCGAAACCGACCATCCCTGCACCATTGATTTTATCAATGTTTCCCACAACTACTACACCAGCCACGAGCTGGAGCGCGAACCTTTCACCCACCGAGTGACCGACGTCACCACCGCCGAGTACAAAGTTTCGCCGGACGATCGCTGGGTCCGCGTCAAGGCCACACGTCACGGCGAAACCGGAGACTCTTATGCCTGGAGCAACCCGATTCACATTCGGCCCGGTGAGCCGTGATCGACCCCATTCGAAAAGAGGACGGCGGAAAAAAACTCAGGTGTTGACTATTGATAATCCCTTGATCCCTGAAGGTCCTTTCATCACGAAACGGCAGGCAAACATCTGTGAAGAATGTGTGCGTCAACGGTAGGAAAAAAGAATTTCTCCAGAAGTACTGACGTGTTCCGATTTCTGCCCGGAAAGCGAACCCACGAAACAGGAAAGCCCGACGAAAACCACCAGGAGCCACACCAGGAGAGTCCAGGCGGTCATGGGGCGTCACAGGCGCAGAAATCGGCGCACCGCGGACCGAGGGCGCCGAAATTGCAGAATCGTACCAAAACACCGCAATCGGTGCGGAGACAGGCCGGGTTTTGCTTATTTAATCTTGGCGCCTCAAACCTCAATCGCCAAAATCATGAAGGCCATTCCCCGCAAATCTACGGATGCCATGTCCCGCCGTCGGTTTTTGAAGCTGGCGGCCGTAGCAGGTCTCGGGGCAGCGGGCGCTCCGGGTGAACTGTTTTCGGGATTTCGTTACCTCGCACCGGTCAAGGTCAGCAATCCCCTCGAGTACTATCCGGACCGCGACTGGGAGCGGATTTA
>PWMU01000080.1 GCA_003558065.1 Opitutia bacterium
GCGAACTTCGACTGTGCAAAGTCTGGTCAGCCGTCACCGAAGCAAAGGTGACAACTCTGATGAGATCTGGAAACAATTACAAAATCATGAAACATTGGGCTGACCCCTTTCCGATTCCCTTTCCGATTCCGCGACGGAAGAATCCCCGGCGACGTTTGTGTCCGTGCGCCGGGGATTCCTGCCGTGCGAGGGCTGACGGTCGTCTCACGACTTCGGGGCGGCCGTGGTCGGGTCGATGGTGCGTTTCACTTCCATGATGCGGTCGGCGGGGAACCCGCTCTTTTCCGCATGTTTCCGGATGAGGTCCTCGTTTTCGGCGAGATAGACGCAGAACGTCCCGTCGCCGATGACGTACGACTCCTGCCACTGAATTCCGTTTCCCAAGCCGTCCAGCACGCCCTGGGATTGCCTGCAGAGTTCAGTATAGTCGTCGTCCTTTTTGTTTCCGATGCCTGGCACCTTGCGTTCGATAATGTATTTCTTCATAGCGGTGGTTCGTTGAGGTTTGACCTCCTTTGTCTGGTTCGAGGGACGTTCCGCAGGAGGAGTCGGCGGAAGTCTCGGAAAAGTCTATGATCCGGACGGATTTTCTTGAAGTGGCGAAAAGGACATACTAGGACGGTATTCGAGACATGAAACCCGGATCGACCATCCGTGTCACCGTGCTGCTTCTGGAAGGCGGGCTGCCGTCGACGGCGGTTGTGACGATCGACATCCTCGGCAGCGTCGGCGTCATTCCCTGCCTGTTCAACGGCGAAGCGGCCGAGCCGCGCTTTCGGGTAACCACCGCCTCGTTGGATGGAGGAACGATCTCGGCGCCTTTCTCGCTGAGTCTGACGGCCGAAAAGCGGCTGGACGAGGTCGGCGCCACCGATCTGGTGATCATTCCCGCGGTCGGGGTCGATATCGACCGGGCGGTGGAGCAGAACCGCCGGATTGTGTCCTGGGTTCGTGAGCAATACGCCCGGGGCGCCGAGATCGCCGCGGTGTGCACGGGCGTGGGACTGCTGGCGGCGACCGGTTTGCTGGACGGCAAACCCGCTACCTCTCACTGGGGAGTCATCGACGCCTACCGGAAGCGATTTCCCGAAGTCCAATTCAAGCCCGAAAACCTGATCACCGAGTCGGAAGGTTTGTATTGCGGGGGAGGTGTCTATTCGGCCCTGGATTTGAGCCTCTACCTGGTCGAGCGCTATTGCGGGCACGAGGTGGCGCTGGAAACGGCCCGCAGCCTGGTCATTCAGCCGCCCCGCATCTGGCAGTCGGGTTACGCCATTCCGGAAGCTCCCTTCAACCATGGCGACGATCGCATTCGGGATGTCGAAGCGTGGATGCAGAAACAGTATGCCGGGGACTTTCGTTTCGATACGCTCGCCGCCCGCTTCAGTATGAGCCCGCGCAGCCTGAACCGCCGCTTTCGCGAATCCACCGGGCTCACTCCGTTGCATTACCTGCACGCCCTGCGTATCAACGCGGCCAAACGGCATCTGGAAACCGGCACGAAATCCGTCAACGAAATCTGTTACGCCGTCGGCTACGAGGATGTCGCGTTTTTCCGAAAGCTGTTCATTCGCCATACGTCGCTGACCCCTTCCGATTACCGCAAGCGTTTCGGCGCCTATTGGATACGGAGCCGTCGGCCGGCGGCCGGCATCCCGGAAACAGGCGTCGCTTCCGTTGTGCGACGATGATGGGGGCAAAAAGGGTCAGTCCACGCAAAGTCACAAAAATGGCTTGCCCCGGATGACTGAATGGGGAATACGCAGGCGCTTGCTACCATGTAATCAATCGTGGGAATTACCGCAGTCGGATTTTGAGAGCGAGGGTGCGCGGAAAAGTTTTCTTAAGTGTCTTGTGGAGGTGTGTTCCGCGAAGGGGTGGCGGTTGCATGCGTGGGTCTTGATGAGCAACCACTATCACTTGTGTCTCCAAACCCCGGAACACGGCTGGCTGGCCGGGCGTCTAGGAATGGGGACGGCGAAACCAAGCACCAATAACCGACAACCGTTCCCTACCGTTTCATGCCTTCGAGTTTGAGCTGTTCGGAGAGGTGGCAGCGGACGAAGTGGCCGGGTTCGATTTCGCGCAGCACCGGTTCCTCCTGGCGGCATTTTTTCTCCGCGTAATGACAGCGTGGGTGGAAAGTGCAACCGGGGGGCGGATTCGAGGGATCGGCCGTTTCGCCGGTCAGGAGTTTGCGCTCGCTCTTGTGATTCGGATCCGGAACGGGGATCGAGGAGAGGAGGGCTTCGGTGTACGGGTGTTTGGGGGAATCGAACAGACGGTCGACATCCGCAAGTTCAACGATTTTCCCCAGGTACATGACCGCTACCCGGTCGCAGATATGGCGGACGACACTGAGATCGTGGGCGATAAACAGGTAAGTGAGACCGAACTCCTTCTGGAGGTCCTGGAGTAGGTTCAGCACCTGCGCCTGGACCGAGACGTCCAGTGCCGAGACGGCTTCATCGGCCACAATCAGGCGCGGATTGAGCGCCAGAGCCCGGGCGATGCCGATCCGCTGCCGCTGGCCGCCGCTGAAGGCGTGGGGGTAGCGGTTGAGGTGCTGGGGCTTGAGCCCGACCTGGACCAGCAACTCCCGCACCCGCTTTTCCCGCTCCCGCCGGCTCTTCATTCCGTGCGCCAGCAGCGGCTCGCCGATCAAGTCCATCACGCTCATCCGGGGATTGAGCGACGAGTAGGGGTCCTGGAAGATCATCTGCATCCGCTTGCGGAGATCCTTCAGTTGCTGGTGTTCCACCTTGGCCACGTCGACGTACTCGTTGCTGAGACGGAATTCCACGTTGCCCGCGGTGGGGTTGACAGCCCTCAGGATGGAGCGGCCGACCGTGGTTTTGCCGGAACCGCTTTCGCCGACGAGGCCGAGACATTCCCCGTCGTAAATATCAAAGCTCACATCGTCCACCGCCTTGACCTGACCGACCACGCGCTTGAGCAGGCCCTTGACGATGGGAAAATGGGTTTTCAGGTTCCGGACCTTCAGGAGCGGCCGGTCCGTGTTCTGCTGCTGCTGCTGTTGTTGGGTCGCGGCTTCAGACACGGGACACCTCCTCGTGACGGATCAGGCAGGCGTTGCGGTGACCGGGGCGGGTTTCCAGGAGCGGGGGACGGTCGCCGGCGTCGCATTTGCCGGCGATCGCTTCGTCGCACCGCGGGTGAAAGGGACAGCCGGGGATCGAGGAGAACGGGTCCGGCACCGATCCCCGGATCGTCCTGAGGGCGGTTTTGCGGCTGGCGGCCCGGCCCGGAATCGAGTCCATGAGGGCCCGGGTGTAGGGATGCTGCGGATTGTCGAAAATCCGGGTGGCGTCGGCGTACTCGACGATCCGTCCCATGTACATGACTCCGACCTCGTCCGCCATTTCGGCGACCACGCCGAGGTCGTGCGTGATCAGGAGAATGGACATGTGGAATTCCTCCTGGAGCTCCCGCATGAGTTCGAGGATTTGCGCCTGGATGGTGACATCCAGCGCCGTGGTGGGCTCGTCGGCGATCAGCAGCGAAGGCCTGCAGGCAAGGGCCATGGCGATCATGGAGCGCTGCCGGAGACCGCCGCTCATTTCAAAGGGATACTGGTCGAACCGCCGGGCGGAATCCGGGATCCCGACGCGTTCCATGATCTTCACGGTTTCCTTCCGCGCGTCCTTCCCCTTCAGTCCCCGGTGCAGCCGGAAAACCTCGGCGATCTGGTCGCCGACGGTGTGCACAGGGCTGAACGAGGTCATCGGCTCCTGGAAAATCATGGCGATGTGGTTACCCCGGATGTCCCGGATCTCACGGCTGTCTTCCTTCATGTCGGTCAGCACTTGCCGGCGGCCGTTCGTGTTCAGGACAATGCTTCCGTCGACGATTTGGCCGGGATGGGTGATGAGCCGCAGGACCGAGAAGGCGGTGATGCTCTTGCCGCAACCGCTCTCGCCGACGATGCCGACCGTTTTGCCTTTGGGAATGTTCAGGGTCACCCCGTCCACCGCGCGCACCGTCCCTTCATCCAGGAAGAAGTGCGTCTTCAGGTTTTCGAGAGCGAGGAGCGGCTCCTCTTTGGATTTCCGGTCTTCAGTGGTATCGGACATGGTCGGGTGGTCGGGCTACTTGGAATACGGGTCGGCCGCGTCCCGCAGGCCGTCGCCGAGAAAGTTGAAGGCGAGAACGGCGATAATCACAAAGAACACCGGCGTCAGTAGCCAAGGCTGGGCGGCGACGGCCTGGACGTTCTGGGCCTCGGTCAGAAGAACCCCCCAGCTCGTGACCGGGGGCTGGAGGCCGAGACCGAGGAAACTCAGCGCCGTTTCCGCCAGGATCATGGTCGGAACCGCCAGGGTGAGGCTGACGATGATGTGGCTCATGAACGAGGGCAGCAGGTGACGCCACATGATGCGCCATTGGCCGGTGCCCCCGAGGACCGCCGCCGTCGTGAAGTCCTCCTCGCGCAGCGACAGGATCTTTCCCCTTACCTGACGGGCGAGGCCGGTCCACCCGATCAGCGAGAGGACCACGGTGATCCCGAAATAGATCTGCAGCGGCGACCACGTGTCCGGCAGGGCCGCCGCCAGGGCCATCCAAAGAGGGATGGACGGAAAGGACTGGATGATTTCGATGAACCGCTGGATGAGATTGTCGATCCAACCCCCGTAGAATCCGGAAATCGCCCCGATGGCGAGACCGAGGACGAAGCTCATTGTGACCCCCACCAGGCCGATGGTCAGGGAGATGCGGGAGCCGTAGAGAATCCGTGACAAAAGGTCGCGCCCGAGGGAATCGGTCCCCAGCAGATGGACCGTGCCGCCGTCCTCCACCCCGAACAGGTGCCAGTCCGTTTCGAATAGTCCCCAGAAGCGGTACGATTCGCCGCGGACAAAGAAACGGACCGTCAGGCGCTCGTCGGTGTTCTCTGTGTAGATCTTGCGGCGGGTTTCCGGGTGACGCTCGCCCTCGATCGCATAGACGAACGGGCGCAGATGGATCCCGTCTTCCGACACCAGCCGGATCGGCTGGGGCGGGGCGTACGCGTAGTCGACGTCGCGGTAATCCAGCGGATAGGGCGCGAGGAACTCGCAGAAAGCAGCGACAAAATAAAGCACCAGGAGGAGGAACCCCGCCCAGACCGCCAGCTTGTGTTTGCGGAATTTCCACCACATCAGCTTCCACTGGGAAGCCGTCAGAACATCGGGCGGGGCTTCCGGAGAGGCGACGCTTTCCGGTTCCTTCGGGTCGGGTTGTTGCTTTTCGTCAGTCACGGATGATCGGAACGAGGGTTTGCGGCTGTGCCGTGGCGGCCGGATTCACTTCTTCTCATAGCGAATTCTGGGATCGAGCCAGAGGAGGAGAATGTCGGAGAGGAGCGTGCCGATAACGGTCAGCAGAGCCAGCACCATCACCATGCTTCCGGCTAGGAACATGTCCTGGTTCATCAGCGCGTTGAGCAGGAGAGGTCCGGTGGTCGGCAGTCCCAGCACGACGGATACGATGATCTCCCCGCCGATAATGGTCGGCAGCAGCCAGCCGATGGTGCTGATGAGGGGGTTGAGCGCGACCCGCACCGGGTATTTGAAAAGGAGCTTCCAGTACGGAAGGCCCTTTGCCCGCGCGGTGATCACGTACTGTTTCTGCAGCTCGTCGAGCAGGTTCCCGCGCATCACACGAATGAGTCCGGCGGTGCCGGCCGTGCCGATGACAATCACCGGGATCCAGATGTGTCGCATCAGGTCGGCGAACTTGCCGATGGACCAGGGTGCGTCCTCATACTGCTCTGAGAACAGCCCCCCCGGGCTGACGTCGAAAAACGTGAAGCCTACGTACATGAAAATCAGCGCCAGCAGAAAGTTCGGCGTCGCCAGGCCGATGAATCCGACAAAAGTGAAGGTGTAATCCCCCCAGGAGTACTGGCGCACGGCCGAATAGATGCCGATCGGGATCGCCAGGGCCCAGGTGAACAGGAGGGTGCTGATCGATATGACCATCGTCAGCATCAGCCGCTCGCCGATCAGATCCCTGACCGGGCGGTTCCATTCGAAGGACATTCCGAGATCGCCCTGCACGATCCCTCCCATCCAATACAGGTACTGCAGCGACATCGGCCGGTCCAGGTGGTAGCGCTGGCGGAGGGCTTCCACCCGTTCGTAGTCCACCGTCTGGCCCGTTTCTTCAAGGGCGGCGATGTAAGAGGTGAGGTAGTCGCCGGGAGGAAGCTGGATGATCACGAACGAAATGATGGAGATCACCAGCAGGGTGGGGACGAGCCAGAACACGCGATGGACGATCAGGGCAAACATGTAGAGTTATTTTTCCTCAATGGAGTAGCACTCGGGAGCGGTGACGCCGGCGTTCCCCAGAATTACGGCTTGATCCGGTACATTTCGGAAGGAGTTTTTCACCAAGGTCAAGCCGGGAAGGTCCCCGATCAGTCCGATAAACCAGAGATTTTCAATGTTGATCTCCTGGATTTTCCTTCCCAGCCGGGTGTGTTCGTCCTGGTCGGCGGTGAGCATGATCTCCTGGTAATACTCCATGGCGCGCCGCAGGGGCTCCGGCGGACGTTCTCCGCGTTCCCCGTCGGACATGAACCAGGCGGCATAGGAAAGGGCGTGGCGCGCGGCCTGACTGTAGGGGACAAAATACCCGTGGTGCAGCAGAGGCGAGGGGATGCTGCTGTTGCCGCCCACCGCGACGTCGTGCATCCGCGCCGGCATACGGGTGTAGAAAAGGGATCTGGCCAATTGCCGGGCTTCGGCGTCGATTCCCACCTTCGACCAATGATCGGCGACCAGTTGCAGGGTCTCGTGGTCGGCGATCAGTTGAAAGAATTCGATCGAGAGGCGCAGGGGAGTGCCGTCCGGAAGCAGCCGGATCCCGTCCTTATTCCTTTCCTCCAGCCCCATCTCGTCGAGCAGCCGGTTCGCCTTCTCCGGGTCGTATTCTGTGAATTGCGCCACGTGGGACTCATCGAAGATCGGCGAGGTGTGGATCGGGGTCAGTTGCATGGGCCGGCCCAGCCCGAAATAAACCGCCTCGCTGATCTCCTCGCGGTCGATGGCGTGCGAGAGCGCGATACGGAACCGCCGGTCGGCGATGACCTTGCGCATCTCCGGATCCCGGTGGTTCAGGTTCGGCATGAGGACTCCCGAGCCGAACGTGGAGATCCATTTGTTAACCCGGTAATCCCCTTCGCTCTGATGCTCCATCAAAAGCGAATAGTTCCGCATGACCACGTGGCGATGCTGCATCCCCATGTCCCCTCGGATAAAATTCAGGTTCATCGTCTCGCGGGCGGCGATCTGGTAGGTCTTCCGGTCAATGTAGGGCAATTGATTGCCCTCCGGATCCACCTTCCAGTAATACGGATTGCGGTCGAAGAGGATTCGCCGGGCGGGGGGAGGCCGGCGGATCAGCCAGGCCCCGATGGTCGGTCGCTCAATATTGCGCCATTCGGCCTTGTCTTCAAAGTACTGATACCACGCGTCGAATCCGGCGCGGACCGTGCGGCGATTCAGTTCCGCGTCATCGACAAAGTCGGGATGCAGGTCGCGGAAGTAGTGGGCGGCAAAGCGCATCATGATCTCCGAGCTCCCCTCCGCGAGCCAGTGCAGAAACAGGCCGTGGGGTTTCGCGAAGCGGAACACTACCGTGCGCTCGTCCGGGGCTTCCATCTCCATCATTTCCCCGTCCCGAATGAAGGCCCGGTGCGGGGCGGGGGTCAGGTCCGGATTGCTCAGCACCTGCTCGTACCAGAAGAGGATGTCCTTCGAGGTGAACGGCTCTCCATCCGACCAGCGCACCCCCTCCCGCAGTTCGAAAACGTAGGTCCTGCCGTCATCCCGGACCTCCCAGTCCACCGCGAGATTCGGAAGCAACTCCTGTTGGAGGGGATCCCAGCGAATCAGCGTTTCATAGGTGATTCCCGTCATCGCGCTGATATCCTCCGGCCCCGTGGCGAAGACGTTCCAATTGCCGCCGTAAGGGCCCGTCCGCTCGGGTGGATGGATGACCAGGGGATTTTTCGGAAGCCGTTCCTCGACGGGTGGAAGCTCGCCCGCCTCGACCAGAGAGCGCAATGGCGGCGCTTCACCGAAACTCCGGTCACCGTCCCATTCGCCCACCCGGTGATGCCCGACGGGCTCCCGTTCGCCGTCCTCTTCAAGCAACGCCTCCTCCCGCTCGACCGGTGCCCCTGTGCGGGACAGCGAATGCATGCCGTAGCCCAGTACAATCACCAGCAGAATCACCCCCGCAAGAATCGCCGGCATCGCCGTCAGGGCATTTCCTGTTTTCCGTGACCAGTCGGCGCGGCCCGCACCATGAATGGGAGTCGAGGGCATTCCAGGCACCTTATGTGAACTGTTTGGTTACCTTCAAGATTGAAATAAAGGGTTTGGAGCAAAATTCGTTCGCGACTATCCGACCCGGCTCCCCGACAACCGACAACTGATAACGAATAACCCGCACGAGCGCTTTTTGATTGATCCCGTGAGGAATCTTCGGGTCAATGGCTGGATAGTCATTTCGACCGGAAATTCCAGATTCATCTTGAAGTCAAGGGGCAAACCCTGTTTTCAATGGGCCTTGCGTGGTCACTTTCTAACATTTCTGGCCACATGGGAGGGCGGATCGTGGTAAACCAATTCCAATGCATATGAAAAAGCCGATTACCGTAGCGGTAGTAGGACTGGGCCGTGCCGGCTGGTCCATCCATATTAACAAGATCAAGGATCGCGATGATTTCCGTGTGGTCGATGTCGCGGATCCCGATTCGGGCCGCAGGCAGGAGGCGGTGGACGAGCTCGGTTGCGGCGCGCATCCGGATATCGACGTATTGCTGGCCGAGACCGACGCCGAGTTGGTTATCGTGGCCACGCCCAATCTGAACCACGAGGCCGATGCAGCCAGGGTGCTGGAGTCCGGACGGCACTGCATCCTGGAGAAACCGATGGCGATGAATCACGCCGGCGCGCTTCGCCTGATCGAGCTGTCAAAAAAGACGGGACGCCACCTCTTTGTCCACCACCAGCGGCGATTCGGTCCGGAGTTCCTGTTCCTGCGCGAAATCATCGACAGCGGAATCCTTGGAAACGTTTTTGAGATTCAGCTCTGCTGGGGCGGTTTTGCGCGGCGCAATGACTGGCAGACGCTCCGCAAGAACGGGGGAGGGGTTCTCAACAATACCGGGCCCCACATCGTCGATCTGGCGACCAACCTGATCGATGCGCCCGCGGTTTCGATGCTCAGTGATATGCAGCACATCAAGGATGCCGGGGACACCGACGACCACGTGCACTTTTTCATGAAAAATGCCAAGGGGCAGAATGTCGATCTCATGGTGACCACCTGCCTGGCGCTGCCCAAGCCCAGGACCGTTCTAATGGGCAGTTGCGGCACCCTGATGGCCCACGACGACAAGAAGGCAAAGCTGCGGTATTTCGATCCTTCGAAAGTGGAGCCGCTGGAGGTCGTCGAAGGGGCGGCTCCGGGACGAAAGTACGGCAACGAGGATGTGCTGCCCTGGCAGGAGGAGGAGCGCGACATGGTTCCCTCGCAGCCCGCCGAAGAATTTTACGACAATGTCGGCGCGGTTCTCGCCGAGGGCGCGCCCCTGGTCGTCACCCCGGAAAGCGCAGCGGAGGTGATCCGCATTATCGAATGGGCCCGGGAAGGGGAGCGGACCTGATCCGGCGCCTGGAATACCGGGATCGGTTTATCCCGCGATGATCCGGAAGCACCCCGAAACGTCCCGCTGAATGTTCCGGCCGATTATCGATGCGAACCAGCGCGGAGCCCGTCACACGTCAGGAATTCATTTTGATCCGGATTCAACAACAGGAACGAAAAGGAGAAGAAGATTATGACAAAAGAAATGAAACTCGGGCTGATCGGCTGTGATACGTCGCATTGTGTGGCGTTCGCGCGGATCCTGAACGACCCGAAGAACGAGCACCATATCAAGGGCCCTGCCATAGCGGTCGCCTTTCCGGGCGGCTCTCCGGATTTTGAGCTGAGCATTTCCCGTGTCGACGGTTACACCAAGGAGCTGCGGGACGATCTCAACGTGCGGATTGTCGACTCGCCCGAAGCGGTGGCCGAGGCGAGCGACGCCATTCTGCTGACCTCCGTGGACGGGCGGGTTCACCTTGAGCAGTTTCGCAAAATCGCCCCGTACAAGAAACCGGTCTACATTGACAAGCCCTTTGCCCTCAAGGGCGGCGATGCCAAGGAGATTTTCGACCTGGCCCAACAGCACGGCATTCCCCTGATGAGCTGTTCGGCCCTCCGTTACGCCGACGGTTTTCAGGAGGTGCTCCGGGACGCGGACAACGGCGAGGTGATCGGGGCGGATCTTTACGGTCCCATGGCGATTCAGCCGACCCAGCCCGGGCTTTTCTGGTACGGCATCCACACCGTGGAGATGCTCTTTGCCTCGATGGGCCGGGGCTGTTCGCGGGTGACGGTCACCTCGAACGACGATCACGACTTCGTGGTCGGGCTGTGGTCGGACGGACGTATCGGTACGGTCCGCGGCAACCGCAAAGGAAATAACAAGTTCGGAGGGATCGTGCACCGGGAGAAGGGCAGCCGTTTTGTCGACGCGTACAAGGGGCGGCCTTATTATGTCGGTCTGATGGAGGCCATCCTCTCCATGTTCCAGAGCGGAAAACAGCCGATCGATCCTGAAGTCACCGTGGAGATCGTCCGCTTTATCGAAGCCGCCAATCAAAGCCGCGAAAGCGGTCAACCTGTGGAGCTGTCTCAATGACTATGAAAATCGCAATCATCACCGACGAAGTTTCCCAGGACCTTGACCAGGTTCTGGCGTTTGCCCGGGAGTTTTCCCTGGACGGGCTGGAGATCCGCAGCCTCTGGAACAAACTCCCCCATGAGCTTACCGACGAGGAGGCCGCCCGGATCAAAGAGGGGGCGGCGGAAGCCGGGCTCGCCATCTGCGGCGTCGCGACACCCGTTTTGAAATGCGACGTCGAAAAGGACGGGGAAATACCCGGCCAGGTCGATTGCCTGCGCAAGAGTCTGCGACGGGCCGAAGAATGGGGGGCTCCCATGATCAGGACGTTCACCGGGTGGCGGACGAAGGAACCGCAAAAAGTCTTTCCCCGGGCGGTCGAGGTTTACCGCGAACACCTGCTGCCGGTTATCGAGGGAAGCTCCGTTTTCCTCGGTGTGGAGAACGAGTTCAGCACCAACGTGGCGACCGGCGCCGAGAGCCGCGAGTTTCTTTCTCTGCTCGACTCGCCCCGTGCGAAACTGGTCTGGGATCCCTGCAACATCCTCTACCTGCCCGATTTCTCCGATCCTTTCGAGGAGAACTTTCCCGCCGTCAGGGACCTGATCGGACACGTTCACGTCAAGGATGCCGTTCGGACCGATGGCAAGAAGGAGGCTCCCGCCGAATCGGTGGCCCTGGGTGACGGGGGCGCGAGGCTTCTCGATAACCTGAAGGCGCTTCACGCCGACGGCTACCGGGGCTGGATTTCGCTGGAGACCCATTGGCGGCTCCAGCAACAACTGGACGAGGGCGTGACCCGCTCTCCCAAGGGAGAAAGTTTTTCCTCCGGCGCCGAGCCGGCGAGCCGGGAGTGCATGAAACGGTTGAAGCAGTGGTTGAGCGAGCTCGATGGTAAATAAAGAACGACTCACCTTTGCCCTTGTCGGCGCGGGGAATATCGCCGGGTTTCACGCCCAGGCGATCGAGCAGGTGGAGGGCGCGCGCCTGGCCGCCGTCTGCACGCGCAGTCCGGAAACCGGCGGCCGGTTCGCCAAAGAACACGGGTGCGACTACGTCGCGAGCCTGGAGGAGCTGTTGGCCCGCTCCGATATCGACGCGGTGGCGATCACCACCCCGAGCGGAACCCATGCCGATATCGGCATTCAGGCCGCCCGCGCGGGCAAACACGTGCTCTGCGAGAAACCGATCGACGTTTACCTCGAGAAGATCGACGCCCTGATCGAAGCCTGCGAGTTGAACGGCGTGCATTTGGGGGCCATTTTCCAGAGTCGCACCGGGGAAGGCGCCCGCGCTCTGAAGAAGGCGGTGGACGAGGGGCGCTTCGGGAAGATGACTCAATGCTCCGCGTTCATCCCCTGGTACCGATCCACCGAATACTATGCCAGCAGCGACTGGCGGGGGACCTGGAGGCTGGACGGCGGTGGCGCGCTCATGAATCAGGGTATCCACGCCATCGATCTCCTTCTCTGGCTCGCCGGTGAGGTCATCGAGGTTTCGGGATGCTGCCAGACCCGGGTGCATCTGGGGATCGAAGTCGAGGACAACGCCGCTGCCTGGCTCCGCTTCGCCGGCGGCGGCCTCGGGATCATTCAGGGCAGTACCTGCTCGTATCCCGGTCACGGCAAGCGGATCGAGATTCTGGGTGAAAGGGGTTCCGCCATCCTTGAGGACGACGTGATCAAAACCTGGGATTTTTCCGAGGAGCGCCCCGAAGACGAGGAGATCCTTCACCCCGACAAACGCTCCGGCATCGGCGGAGGTTCGTCGGATCCGACCGCCATCAGCGCCGAAGGCCATCGCCGCCAGTACGCGGATTTCGTGTCCGCGGTGCTCGGCGGCAAAGGTTCTTTGGTCTCCGGCCGCGAAGCCCGCAAGCCCGTGGAGCTCATCACGGCCATCTACCGGTCCAGCCGGGAGAAAGCGATCGTCCGGCTGATGAAGGAGTGAGCCTGGCCGATCGTCCGGATCGCGTTCCCGCAAGTCGGAAGCGAGGCCCGGCCCTGGAAAATTCCTTTGCGAACCGGGATTTTCGGAGTATTCTTGGAGCAGAATGGTGGGTATCAATTCAATCATCAAACGATCGGCGGGTTGGCTGCCGGCCATCGGCCTGGCCGCGGGGATCGGTTTCGCTCTCAGCGGCTGCACCCGGCCGCCGGAGGAGGACGCGCAGCGCATTCAGTTTTCGATTTGGGGATCCGTCCAGCAGCAGCAGGCGGAGCAGCAGATCATCGATGCGTTCGAAGAGGAGCACCCGGACATCAAGGTCGACCTGTACATCATCGGCGCCCGGTACGCCGACCAGATTCAGGCCATGATGGTCGGGAATGTGGCGCCGGACGTGTTTATGGTGAATCTGTACAATTATTACGAATGGGCCTCCCGCGGGGTGCTCGAGGACCTGACCGAGGAGTACGAGGCTCTCGCGGAAGAGGCTGAATTCCTCCACATTCCCGACCGGATCGTCCGCTGGAACGATCGGATTTATTCGTTTCCCATCAACGCCCACGGACACGTCACCTTCACCAATTTCGACGCCCTTGAGGAAGCCGGGATCGAGTTGCCGGAAGAGGGGTTGACCTGGGAGTTCATGGAGGAGATTGCTCCCCGCCTGTCCCGGCGCCACGGCAACCCGGACGCCCCCACCGACTACCTGTTCCAGATGCCGGCGGCGAACATTATTTTCTGGCAGCACGGGGTCCAGTTTTTCGACGATCTCTCCCAACCGACCGAGGTCACGATCAACACCCCCGAAGCCGTCGAGGCCCTCAAGTTTATCCGGCGCATGTATCAGTCCGGCTATGTGGTGCCCGAGGAAGTGGTCGCCGACGAGGGGACGTATCAACTTTTCCGGGACGGCCGGGTGGCTTTTTATTTTAACGGACGATGGATGACCCCGGAGTTCGACGGGCGGACGGACTTCGAATGGGACGTGCGGCCCATGGTGACCGGGCCGGAGTCCGGGATCACCCAGCACGGGGGGACCACCCTGGGGGTGTGGAGCGGTTCTCACCGGCAGGAGGCCGCCCGCAAGTTCGCCCGTTTTTACGCCTCCAAGAAAGGGGCTACTATGGACATGCACTTTCAGCGAAATGTGCCCCCGTACCGCGAGGCCGCGTACGGTGACGAATACCTGTCCCTCCGCCCTCCCGAGAGTATGCATCACTTTTCCGAAACCATGGAGGAGGGCGCCTCCCAGTTCATACTGTACGCTCCCGGAGTCCAGGAGGTTGCCCGGCTCTTCACCGCCCGTATGCAGCAGGCGCTCGCGCAACCGAGCATCCCTCCCGAACAGATCATCCGCGGAATGGAAGAGGATTTTGAGCGCTGGTTGCAGCGGATGAAGGAACGGGGAATTCTTTAGTCCTCGCGGGGGCGAACCTTGCCTCCCCGGTCCGCCGAGGAGGAACCGCTTACCAGCAGCGCCCGGTTGGTCCACAAACCGGGTTCGTTCGACTTGTTTGCCGGTAATCGTTTGGCGTTCGATGTTCGCGATCCCGACATGCAGCACGACGGATCGACGTTTTGGCTGTCGTTTGAGACGCGGAGCGGATGGGAATACCACTTCGAGTACAAGGACGAGTTATCGGACGAAGCCTGGAGCCTTGTCGAGACGGTTGCCGGCGACGGGACGGATCGAACCTTGGGCGACGAAGCCGGCGAACGTGACCGCCGCTTCTACCGGGTGCGGGCCGTACAGGAGTAAGGCAAATATGAATACGATTCGACATTTTTCCCGTGGTTCTTGCGGGATCTTCGTTGCAGGAGCGGCTTTATGCCGCGATAGCTCGGTTCAACAACCGGTTTCCGCCGGCGCAAACCAGGAGAACGAACATCCATGAACAGGCAACCAAAACACAGAGCTTTCACCCTGATCGAACTGCTGACGGTGATCGCGATTATCGGCATTCTGGCGGCGATCCTGATTCCCACCGTCAGCTCGGTGCGCGAAAGTGCGCGGGGTGCCGAGTGCACGTCGAACCTGCGCCAGATCGGTCAGGCGATCCACGCTTACATGGACGATCACAACGGGAGGACGCCGCCGGCGCGGGATCCGAACCAGACGGGGCTTCGGGTGGCTTTTCATCACACCTTGTGGACCTACGTGGGGCACGACAGCACGGATTCCTTTGTCGGGGGAGGCAATGAAGGGCGGGCCAACAGCGAGGTGATGAATGTGTTCCACTGCCCCTCCACCGTCATGAATCCCACGTCCACCCCGAACGCCTCGCGGATCTTTAATGAGGGTTCCGGGGCCTGGTATTCCTACGCCAAGAACATGCTGGCTTCCATGGCTATCCGCGGAGGCGATTTTAACGACGGGGCCGACAACGGGTTCCCCTTCGATGCCCTGCACACACCGTCCCTGACCGTGGCCGTATTCGAGTCGACTTTCTGGTATGGTCACGGCGGTTGGTACCATGATCGCGACGGTGTCATCCCCCACGGCGGCGGGGCCAACTTCCTGTTCTACGACGGCCACGTCGAGCGGAAGCTGTAAAACGATATCCCGGAATACCGCGGCATCGGCTCCGGCATCTTCTGGGGCGGAACCGGGGGAACGTACGATTGAGAACCGGCACGATCGCCGGGACCGGCGTTGCGGCCGATGCTTTCGCTCTTCCCCCGAAGACGACCTTGCTTTACTGTGATTTATGATGAAATCAGTGGATGGAACAGGATTTGACGATGCGAATGCGGCGGTTTTTGCCGGTAGCTGGCCCGCCGGCAAAAGGTCCGGAAAGGGACTGCTGGGCGGCATGCTGGCGCTCGCTGTTCTTACTGGGTGCGGCGAGGGTTACGGGGATGAGTTCGGGGAAGAGGTTCACCTCGGTTCCCCCATCACCTCGGTGACCATACCGGGCGGCGCCCAGGGCAAGGGGCCCAACGGGGAGGACTGGGTCTACGTGGTGGCCAACGGGAACCCGGCGGTGCTCTCCGTGCTCGACGCCGCCACCGGCGAACTCGCCCACAGTTTTCCGCTCCCCGGAGTGCACGGTTCGTGGGCTCTGGAAGTGGCGGCGGACCAGACGCTTTACATCGGCACCAACCGGAACGGGCGCCTCTACCGCTGGGTGCCGGGCGAAGGGACTCCCGAGAGTGTTTCCGGGGGGCGGCCGTTTGGGCAGACCCACCTCTACGGCGTTGTCTTTGACGGGGACGGTGTCGTCTACGCCGGGACCTATCCGGATGCGAAGATCGTCAGCTATAATCCGCGATCCGGGGAGGTGAGTGATCGGGGCCGGGTGGCCGACGACACCTCGTACGCCAGGCATGTGGCTTGGGCCGGAGGCTATCTGTATGTGGGGACGCAGTCGGAACCGTTTTTTATCCGTTACGATCCCTCGAGCGGTGAGGGTGAAAAGCTGTCGTTGCCGGAGGGATACGCCGAGGGCGATTCAGTGACCCGGGTGGATCTTGTGGGGGATTACCTTTTTGTCCGTGTGGGTGGAGACCTGAACGTTTACGATCACCGCACCGACACGTGGATCAACCGGGTGGAGGATGTGGCCGGGTTTTCCCGGTTTTCGGAATCGACGCCGGAATCGACGGCGTACTTTGTCAAAGGAGGGCAGCTGTACGTTTACGACCTGGACGCGCATACGGCGAGCCCGACCGGTGCGTCCATACCGTTTTCGGCGCGCAGTTTCGGTTGGATCGAACTGGAGGAGGCGGACTACCCCGGGCGGACCCTGGTCGCTGTGGGCATGCGGGGCGATCTGTTTCATTACAATCCGTCCAGCGGCAAAAGCCGGGTTGTCGCCGGTCAGGTGGAAGCGAC
>PWMU01000039.1 GCA_003558065.1 Opitutia bacterium
CGCCGTCACGGATTTCGTCGTAGGTGAGGGCCGGGTGAAACTCGCACTCCTTTCCGTGGGGCAGCGATTCGAGCCGCTCCTTGTTGTCCGGGTCGAGTCCAACAATAAACACCTGCTTTTTTCCGCTCATATACGTCTTCGTTTCGCTTTCGCCGCCGGGAGTTTCCCTCAATCGGTTTTTCTTCGTCAGACGATCCTCCGGGACACGCTTTCGTCCCAACTCTTACTGAAAACGCGCACGTCGCCTTCGTAGGCGTCGAGCGTGGCACGAATGAGGAATTCGGTTTTTGTGGATGTGAGTACCGTACGCGTAATGGTCCTCACTTTCCAGTCGCCCCGGACAAAACTGCGAATGTGTTCGGTCTCGCCACGAACGGTATCGTAAAGATTGCTTACAAAGCTGTAAGTTTCCCGCACATAGCGTCCTATGCTCAAATCGATCGGATCCAGGCGGATCAGAGCGTCGTTGTTAACGACCTCGAGGCGCACCTCGTTGGTCGCGAGGTTATGGTTCACATTCCACTCCCGTTTGGCGGGGGCAATCAACGAGTGCGGGACTGACGGAGCCGTGCGCGCCGGACCAAAAGGGCGTATTTTCCTGTCTTCCGGACGCCGGGGACGAACCGGCAGGATCAGGCGGCAGTGCCGGATGTGGATAGTCACCCTCGCGGACTCCGGGGTGGCCCATGCCAGAGGCCAGTAGGAACTGGAAAGAGACAGGCGCATCCGATTCCCCGCCGGAAACCGCTGGGCGACATCGTTGAGCCGAACGGTCACCCGGTAACGCTTTCCGGGTTCGAGTGCCTCGGGGTATTCGTGGCCGTTTCGGTGGGTGAGATTGAGGATGCCGAAGGTGGCACGGGTTGCGCGGTCGTCGGGAGCCACATCCGACAGGCGCACCGCCACCATCGCGACCGGTTTGTCGGCGCTGACCTCGAGTTCCACGAGAGGAGCGCCGAGGATCTCGACGTCTCGGGGCAATGGTTCGGTATCAAACGTGCGGGCTCCGCCGTCGTCCTCGCGTTGGTCCCACGGCAGGTCGGTCGCTTCGGCATACGAACACCATTTTCCCGCGAAGAGCCCGCAACTGAGGGGGCTCTGAACGCTCAGACTTCGTGCTCTCACGGAAGCGGCGTCCTTCTCGTCGAGCAACACACGATTTCCAAAAACGAAGATACGCTCCTCGAGGTCCTCTCGCGGCCATTCGGGCTCGACGACCCACCGCCCCGGACGATCCGCTGTCAACGGCGGCGCCGAGTCGTGCATCCAGGCCCGCAACATCGGCTCGCGGTCCACACCGTTATCGATCTCCTTGAGCCAGCGGTCCCACCAGCGCACGCACTCCCCGAGGAAATCAATACCGGGCCCCGGCCCTCCCATGTGCGGGTATTTGTGGCCCCACGGCCCCACAAGGCCCTTTCGCGGGGTTCTGAGGTTTTCAAGGAGCCGCATCACGGCATTGGAGTAGCCGTCCGCCCAGCCGCTAACCGCCATCACCGGGACTTCGATCGAGTCGTAAGCCTCGCATACCGATCCGTGCGTCCAATAGGCATCACGGTGAGGATGTTCGAGCCAGTTTTTCATCCAAAGCTCGCAGCCTTCCAGCCGCTCGAGCCACATCCGCCGCCATCTGTCACCGACCACCTCGGGGTCCGGCGGACATGAGTTGAACCCGAGCATCGTGGACGCCCATGAGAGGTTGTCTGTGAGCAGGCATCCGCCCATGTAGTGGACATCGTCGGTGTAACGGTCATCGGAAGAACACACGGTGATCACGGCCCCCAGTTGAGGAGGTCGGAGCGACGCGATCTGCAATCCGTTGAAGCCGCCCCAGGACAATCCAAAAAGCCCCACTTTTCCCGAGCACCACGGTTGCTCCGCCAGCCAGCGAAGCACCTCAACACCGTCGTCGAACTCCTGCTGCAAGTACTCGTCCCGAAGAATTCCGTCGGAATCGCCGCTTCCCCGCAAATCCACACGCACCCCCGCATAACCGTGCCGGGCGAAGAACCCGTGGATCTCCGAATCCCGAATCGCCTTATGGTCTCGTTTCCGATAGGGAATGTATTCCAATATGGCGGGAACGGGACTCCTTTCAGCGTCCGCGGGAAGCCAGATCCTGGCAGCGAGACGAGAACCGTCCGACAAGGGGATCCACTGGTTCTCGATCTCAGTTATCACTGTTTCGGATTCGCCCGGCATAACGCACAAATTTCACGGGAAGAGAGGTCCCAAAGTTAGTCGCCTTCGCCGGAATGCCTCGGTATAGGGGCTCCGCGCCACTCTTCCATGACTTCCAGGAGGCGGGTAAGTCTCTCTTCGGTCATCCTCCCGCCAGTTCGGTCGTCAACCGCCACTGCGGTGCGGGCCACCAAGCCGTCGTCTTCGATATTGGGATGCCGGCCGACCTGGGGGCCCGAAGGAAATGAAAGCGCCAAACCGCTCAGCTCAGTGGATGGGGGTGGGTCGGCGGGATCCGGCGCCCAGTCGGGATCGTCCAGATTGTACCAGATATCGTTCAGGGTCGACTTCAATAAGCTGATTGCGCCACTCAGGGATCTCAGGGCGAGGTCACATGCCATTTCTTCGATTTCGTCGAGATCCGTCGCCGCCCAGCATTCCTTGACTTCCACCGACAAATCCAGGATTTCCGGCCCGTGCGTTGCGATGGCCTCGGCGTAACCGATGGCAATTTCCACGGGCGCCCCGACTGTGGCAAGGTCGATGTCGCCAAGTTCGCCAAGTTCTCCGGATTTATCTCCACAGGCACCGAGCAACAAAGCCAGGGAACCGCACAGCAGGATCCCGCATGTTCGGAGTGAATATAGAGGTTGCATGGAAAACTACCTCTTGGAAAGATCCCGATTACGCAAGTAGAAACAAGTTCGCTCAAGGCCCTAGCGCACGATCAATCCCCGTTCGGCGGGTCTTCGTTCGCCCTTAGGGCCAGGGAGTGGGTGTTACCCGCGGCAATCGCCACGTACTTGTTACCCGCCGGAGGCGTCGCCCGATTATGGAGGTCCCAACCCCAGACTACAACGCTACCGTCCTCTTTCAACGCAAGCGAATGGCAGGATCCGGCGGCGATGGCCACGTAATCGTTGCCCTCGGGAGGGGATGCTTCCCCATCGATATCATCGTTTCCCCAGCCGACGATTTCCCCCGCTGTTCGGTGTCTCTCCAGTTGCAGCCCCGGCGTTGCATTCGGCGCGCCTGTATCCACCGGCGCATCGCATCCGAAGGAAAAAACAGGAAAAAGCAAAGCGAGAAACCGGACTGGATTCCTGTGATTCATAATTGATGGAAAATTCAATTGTTTCGGTTGAGCTTCTCGCGGACACCTCAGTCTCAGAATTCACTCTTCTCCACCCACGCACGGAGGGCTTCCTCGCCGAGAACGCCCCAGTAGACCCGGATGTCGCTCAGGGTTCCGTTGAAGGTGTTGGGCGGTTCATACCGGCCGACGGAGGACCCGGGGCTGGAGCCGGCCCTGAGCGGAAAATGCGGTCTGGTTGTTATAACAAATCCCTCTTCGCCCGCAACATATTCACCATTCACATACAAACGCATCATCGCGTCGGCATCAAGAACCGCTGCCAGGTGCACCGGTTCGCCCAGGGCCAGCGGGTACGGTCCGGCGGCTTCCCGCAGCTCCCCGCCACTGCGAACGGCGAAGTGCGGAACACCTTCATCGAGATAAAGCGCGTATCCGTGAGCCCCGCCTCCCTGAGTCAACAGCACGCCGTCGCCCTCCGGCACCGCGCGGGCGCCGACAGTAAAGGTCTTGAACGACGGATCCAGTTCGTCCCGGCTCTGCCCTTCCCCGGCGTCAAAAGCCGCCACCTGCTCCAGCGATACGTTCCGAAACCGTTTCATCGCTCGCTCCCGGTTGATCTCCGCTGGCGAGGCGTACGGTCGATCATCGCCGTAATAAGCCTGAAGCCGGCGCAGCTCCGCCTTCAGTTCCGCCTGCACACCCGCGTAGTCCGGCTCCCCGTAGACGCTTTTCAGTTCGTGCGGATCCGCCTCCAGATCGAACAGCTCCCACTCCTCGCGCTCATAAAAACGGGCCAGCTTGTAGCGCTCCGTCCGCACGCCGTAATGACGGTTCACCATGTGGACGGCGGGAAATTCGTAGTAGTGATAATAGACGCTCGTTCGCCAGTCCCCCGGGGTTTCACCGGCCAGCAGCGGCGCCAGTGACCGGCCCTGAATGTCGTCCGGCACCTCGACACCGGCCATGGCCAGCAGCGTGGGAGCCCAATCGAGGTTGCTGACCATGTCCCCGTTTTCGCTTCCCGGTTCCACCACTCTCGGCCAGCGCACGATGAGCGGGGTTCGCAGAGATTCCTCGTAGATCCAACGCTTGTCATACCAGCCGTGCTCGCCCAGGTAAAACCCCTGGTCCGAGGTGTACACCACAATCGTGTTCTCCGCCAAACCGGATGTCTCCAGGTAATCGAGCATCCGTCCGAGATTATCGTCCACCGACGCGATGGTGCGCAGGTAATCCTTGATATACCTCTGGTACTTCCAGCGCACCAAGTCCCTGCCCTCGTGATTGGCCGCGTAAAAAGCTTCGTTCTTCGGGTCGTACGCGGCATCCCAGGCCGCCCGCTGCTCGTCATTCATCCGGCCGTAAGTTTGTTCCCAGGCATTGTGGATACGCTCGGGGTCGTCCTCTCCCGGCGGGAGTTTCAGGTCCGCGGCATCCAGGTGCCGCCCGATCTCCATTTCCTGCATCCTGGCCGCGGAGGTTCGCCCCTCGTAGTCGTCGAACAGCGTCGCCGGCTCGGGAATTTCGACGTCGTCGTAAAGGGTCAGGTGATCCGGCCCCGGCATCCACCTTCGGTGCGGAGCCTTGTGATGGTACATCAGCAGGAAAGGTTTGTCCTTGTCCCGGCCATTCCCCAGCCACTCCAGGGACTTGTCCGTTATGATATCGGTCACGTAACCGGTCACCCGCATTCGCCCCTCGGGGGTAAGAAAATCCGGGTTGTAATAATGTCCCTGCCCCGGCAGCACCGTCCAGTGGTCGAAGCCGGTCGGATCGCTGCGCAGGTGCCACTTGCCGATCATAGCCGTGTTGTAGCCCGCCTCTCCAAGCAGCTTGGGAAATGTCTGCTGGCCGCCGTCAAATGTTTCGCGATTGGTCAACTGCCCGTTGAGGTGGGAATGTTTGCCGGTCAAAAGGACGGCCCGGCTCGGCGCACAAATCGAGTTGGTAACAAAAACGTTTTTAAACAACATCCCGTCGTTTGCCAGGCGGTCGATATTCGGTGTTTCGTTAATCACAGACCCGTAGGCGCCGATCGCGTGGCTGGCGTGATCGTCGAGGAACACGAAGATGATGTTCGGCCGTTCCGCCGGCTTGCTACCCGCCGGAAGTTCCGAACCCAGGGGCAACAACACCATGGGCAGCGACAATGCGAATCGATGCAGGAAAAAACGGCGGATTCGGGTATACACTTGAAATAAAACGAGGTAGCGGCAGACGAGGGGCACTTCTTTACTCATGCGGAGAACAAATCCGGTTTCTCAAAGGCGGTCAAGGCAGACCGCCCGGGGAAACTCAACAACCGGCGGAATCCGCGCCCGCGAAGATCCTCATAATTGTCCAATATTCTCCGGATCTGGGTGTCAAGGTTCCCAGGACCCATGACACCTCCGCGGTGATCACTCCCCTGGGACAGGGCGAACACCGGGCGGTCATTCCTCACCCGACCGGTCCGCGAGGGTTTTATCGCGTCGCCGGGACCGGCCCTTCCGGCGACGTTGTCGTCGAATTCGTCACCACCGCCTTTCACTTCTGCGAGGGCGAAACGGTCTCCCCGACCATCACCTTCAGCGCACCGTTTACCGGCACGCTCCGTTACACGATCAGCGGTGACACCCTCGTGGTCGGGGCGATGCTTGAAGAAACCGGAGGGCAAAAGTATGCCGGGGCCGCTTACGTGTTCGAACGAAATGGAAATCAATGGGACCGGCAGCGACTGGTTCCCAGCATAGTGGTTGAAAGGGATTATTTCGGCCAGGCCGTGGATATCGACGGCGATACGATCATCGTTGGCGCGCCTCACGATCCGCTTCCCTGGAGCGCCTATCCCGGGCGAGCTTTTATCTTTGAGCGAGATCCCATAACGAGGGAATGGTCGCAACACGAACACGCGAAACTCACGGCCAATCCCGTGGTCAGCGGTGGGTACTTCGGGGCCGGCCTCTCCCTCCACGACAAACGGCTGGACGCAAGTGCCGTTTCCCCTCGCGCCTATTACTCCTTTCTGCAGGTTGGCGATGCGGTATGGCAGCAAGTCTACGCCAATATTGATCCGCACCATCCCCGCTACCATTCCATCAGCGTGGCTTTCAGGACGCGGAGCACGCGAGGGTGTTCGCCCCGCGCCCTCCCGGCGGTTTTGTCATCGATCTGGAAATTCCCGTTTATCGCGACCTGCTGGAATTGCGCGCGGAGGCGTTGCGGGGTTATTTCTCGCTCCTGACCAACGATCCCGGCAATTCCGGCGATGCCCCTCCGGGGTATCGCATCTTCCGCGACTTCGTCCCGACGCGCGGCCTGGCGGCCGCCACCTACATGGATAAGGACACGGACGAGGCCGTGCCGGTGATCGAAGACGCGGAGTTGCGTGGCCGCGACCGGTTGGCGGCTTACCATCCGTCCCGCGCGCGCGGCGTATCGAACACTTCCGAGTCCCGGGTCGGCGTCGCCCATCTCAGCCGCTTCCGCCCGAGCCGAATCCCGACGCCCGAAAACCTTGCACTTTCGTCGCGGTTTACTCAAGCTAACCGCCAGATCCTTTTGCCATACGACGCCGTCATCGCCCTTATTTTCCATGCCATCCTCGCACCGTTGACGGCGGTTCACGCGTTGCTCTACAAGCGGGATTCGCGGGCGGCCTTTGGATGGATCGCCTTGTGTTTCCTGCTTCCGCTCGGCGGCCCCGTCCTCTACGTGTTTTTCGGGTTGAATCGCGCCCGGGGACGGGCTCAACGCCTGGGCCTGGGAGGGATCAGCATGGGTTATGAGCGCGGCCGTATGCTGGAACAGATCCATCCCATGCCGGATTCCGTCCGGGGTGAGTACGTTAAGCTGGCGCGAATCGGTCAGGCGCTCAGCCGCCACCCCCTGACGGCGGGAAACGGGGTTGAGGCACTGGTCAATGGCGAGCAAGTGTATCCGGCCATGGTCGATGCCATAGAACAGGCCGAAAGTCATGTCTTGTTGACAACCTATATCTTCGACAGCGATTCCACCGGCAAACGCTTTTGCGAAGCGCTGCAGCGCGCCAAGTCAAGAGGTGTGGCTATACGTGTTCTCATCGACGGCATCGGGGAGTGGTATTCATTCCCCCGAGCCACCCGCACGCTCAGGCGTGCGGGCATTCCTATCGCCCGCTTTCTCCCCCCTCGCCTGCTGCCGCCCTCGCTTTCGCTTAATATGCGCAATCACCAGAAGATCCTGGTCGTCGACGACCGGGTCGGATTCACCGGCGGAATGAATCTGAGCGACCGGCACCTGGTGGAGGATCCCGACAATCGATCCCCGACGGCCGACCTGCATTTCCGGCTTACCGGACCGGTGGTGGCCCAGTTGCGCGAAGAGTTTCTGCGGATGTGGCAATTCACCACCCACAGTCGCGACGTGCCGTCCCTCACGGAAATCGCGCCGGGCGGACCCTTCATGTGCCGCACCCTGACCGACGGACCGGACGAGGACCTCGATCGACTGAACATGCTCCTGGGCGCCGCCATCGCCGAAGCCCGTCACTCGGTGCGCATCATGACACCGTACTTTCTCCCGCCGAGAGAACTGATAGGCGCCATCCAGGCGGCAACGGTGCGGGGTGTGGAGGTGGTTGTCGTGCTGCCCGGGAAAAACAATCTCCCCTATATGCACTGGGCCACGCGCAATATGCTCTGGGAGATCCTTTACCGGGGGGTGAAGGTCTATTACCAGCCCCCGCCGTTCAATCACGCCAAACTTTTTATTGTCGACGGGTACTACACCCTTATCGGTTCGGCCAATTGGGATCCGCGCAGCCTGCGCCTGAATTTTGAGTTGCAGGTCGAGGTTTACGGCGAAGACTTCGCCGCCCCGCTGATCAACTCTATCGATCAAGCCGCAGCAGCAGGGAGAGAAGTAACCCTGGAAGAGGTTGACGGGCGCGGGCTTCCGACGCGCCTGAGGGATTCGTTTTGCTGGTTATTCTCCCCGTACCTTTAACGTGTTTCTCAAAGGCCGTGAGCTTCCACAACGCGCGCGGGACCGGGCTGCGGAAACCCGGGTAACGGCCGGCAGGCGCGCACACCTCCGGGAGCAAAGGGGGCGGGCCGGTTGCAGGCTGCAGAGGACGTGTTTCAGGAGCCGGCCGCAGGCAAATGCGAGTATCATCGCGGTCAGGACAAAATCTATTATTGGGGCGTGAATCATAATCGCTCCAGGAGCCAGGTCCCCGTTTGACAGGTGGCCGTCGCACCGACCCAGGCGAGGACCGTGAGGTAGGCAAAGGCGAATACACTCAAAACGGTCGCCGCAATGACGCATGCCTGCGCCGTACCGTTTGCGGGAGAACCCTTTCGAACCCCGGCACAGCGGAATCGGCGGGAATCTGAATGATCACCCCGGGACGAACTTGAAGCCAAACGGCGGTTCCGAAGCGCCGCTATGGTCCACGTAGCATTTCGATACCGCAAACAATACCGGGTTGACCGATTGAACGGGCGGCGGTTAGGTTCGCCCGCGATGACGCCAAGTCCCGCCCGCCAACGACCGTGGTCCGACAGCAAGTCCGGCGCGAAGCACCTCGCCGGGCTGAAACTCGCCGCATGCGCAGTGACGCTTGCTATTTGCAGCCAGGCGCCGGCGGGGGAATCCTCGGATTCGAATTCGTATTACTCCGAAGCGTCCACGCCTGCGGATCCGGCGCTCGGCACGAACCCCGTGGCGCCGGCTGGGGAACGGCGGTTGAGGGGGTACGCGGGGATCGACGTGGTTTCGATGTACGTTTCGCGCGGCCTGATTTACTCCGATCGAATCTCCCTGCAACCCTGGGTGGAGGTCCACCTGCCGGTCGCCCGTCCGGAGGCGGACGTGATCGACGAGGTGGGCTGGTTTGCGGGAAACTGGAATTCGATTCAGCCGGGAAGCGCGATCGAAGGGGAAGCGCCCACCCGTCAGCGGGAGCGGTTGCGGGACTGGTACGAGGCGGACCTCTACTCCGGCTTCCACGTGGCGTTTGCCGAAAGGTGGACCGCGTCGCTCCGCTACAATTACTATACCTCGCCGTCCGACTCATTCTCCGATCTGCACGAGCTCGACTCGCGCCTGGCTTATGACGACGCGCATTGGTGGCCCGAAGCGGAAGGCTTTGCCCTTCGTCCCTCGCTCCGCCTGGCCAAGACCACCCGCAATCGTGCCGGACCCACTCCCTGGTACCTGGAGGCGGGAGTGCGACCGGGAGGTCAGCTCGCGGGATTGCCCGGAAAGATGAGCCTGAGCATTCCCCTGATCGTCGGGTTCGGCGCCGACGGCCAGTACCTGACCCCGGAGAAGGAACACCATTTCGGGTTCTTCCAGACCGGCGTAGCAGTGAGCATGCCGATGGAGGTACTGCCGGAGTCGGCGGGTGCGATGAACCTGTCCGGCGGCTTCGACATGATCGCCGTACGCGACCGGGAGCTCAACTTCCGGGGGGACCGCACGACGGGAGTTGCTCGGATCGGCCTGGATTACAGTTATTAGAGCCCATCCCATTGGCAACAGATGAGTTGATCAGGATGAGCCGACGCGGTACGGTGCCGAAATTTCCGGGACTGGAAAGGTCCTGTTCCCGGGAATCCGAACGGCGGCCTTCCTGCCGATAATAGCCTCGGAGACTAAACAGTTATCGGGAAACGCTTTATGATAACCTTATTCAAGCAAAGTCGTCTGGTATTGTCCGTGATTCCGGCACTCGCCTTCGTCGTGGCAGCTGAATCCGAACCCCTCGACTCTTCGGACCTTTCCGTCCACTGGGAACTGGTAAGCAATACCTATCACGAGGAACCGAGGGCCAAGGCCCGCTTCGTTATTGAGAACAACAGCGCGCTCAAGCTGACGGACGGGAACTGGGAACTCTTTTACAACCAACGCCCTGTCAGAACCCCGATTTCCAGCGTCGCCACTTCGCCGGTGGAGCTGGTCTGGATCAACGGAAACTGGTGGAAGCTCTCGCCGGTACCCGAATTCGAACTCGGACCCGGAGAAGAACTGACGATCACCTACGAAGTCCGGGGCTGGTGGATCAAGGAAGAGTCGGATGCCCCCGCCGGGCTTTATATTGTTTTGTACGATGACGAGGGAAATGACGAGGCCATCATTCCGATAGACGATTACTCGGTGGAACCCTTTGTCAGGCCGGAACAGATGCAGCGTCACCGAACCGACCCCCTTTCTCTCCCCACCCCGGAGAACCGTCACAAACAGGCCGAGCGCATGAAGGTTTTGGACGAGAAAGCGCTTCACCGGGTGATTCCCAACCCCGTCCGCCTCGAAGCGCACGATGAATCGGCAGCCTTCAACCTGCCCCTCGGGATTGTGTACGAGGAGGGGCTCGAGAATGAAGCGGACTACCTTGCGGCAAAACTTGGGGAATTAACCGCCCGCCCCATTGTCACCACCCCGGGAACCGAAGTGGAAGCGAATGGCGTTCTCCTTCAGACCTCTCGATTGAGGTTCGACGGTGCGAATGAGGAGGCCTATCGATTGAACGTCCGGTCGGACAGCACCGTAACGATCACCGGAGCAACTGAAGCCGGCGTATTCTACGGCATTCAGACACTCAGGCACCTGCTGCCCCTCGAGGTTTATCTCGGCGAAACGGAACAGCTGCACCTGCCGGTGATGACGGTGGAGGATGCTCCCCGCTTCGGCTATCGCGGACTTCACATTGATGTAGCACGGAATTTCCAGTCCAGGGAAACCCTATTGAAATCGATCGACCTGATGGCCTTCTACAAGCTGAATGTCCTGCATTTCTATCTCACCGACGACGAGGGATGGAGAATTGAAATCAAAGACCTGCCCGAATTGACCGAAGTCGGAGGGAAGCGCGGCCATCCGACCGAAGGGTTGCAGCTATTGCCGCCCGCTTACGGTTCCGGGCCTTTTCCGTATGCGGAAGGCACCTACGGAAGCGGCTATTACACGCGCGAGGAGTTTGTTGAAATTCTCAGATACGCAAAGGATCGCCATGTCACCGTCATTCCCTCGATCAATCTGCCGGCTCACGCCAGGGCGGCGATTCGTGCCATGGAGGTGCGCTATGACCGCTTTATGGAAAAAGGCGACGAAGAGGCTGCAAACGAATTCAGGTTGATCGATCCGGACGACACGTCCGAATACGTGTCGCCACAACGGTATACCGACAATGTCGCCAACGTGGCGAGGGAATCGGTTTATCACTTTTTCGAGAAGGTGACTGATGAGCTGGAGGAGATGTACGCTGAAGCCGGGGCGCCGTTTGATATTATGCACACCGGTGGCGACGAAGTCTCGGAGGGAGCCTGGGCGGAATCACCGATGGCCCGGGAGCTGCTCGACACGCTGCCGGACATTAAGGACCCTCAGAACCTTCAGGCCTATTTCTCGCGACGGGTGTTTGACAGCCTGCTGGACAGAGGTCTCGAAATAGGCGGCTGGGAGGAGGTCGCTCAGATAAGAGATGAAAGTGGCGCCTACGTGCCCAATCCCGAGTTCGCCGGCGGCGACGTGATCACCTATATCTGGAGAAATCAGGGGCGGACCCGCGACCTGGCATACCGCCTGGCAAATGAGGGGTATCCGGTCGTATTGTGCCACCGGTCGAATTTCTACTTCGACCTCGCGTACAGCAATCACCCGAGAGATCCCGGGCATTACTCGGCCGGATTCATCAATACACGCGACGCATGGCAGTACGCGCCCTACGATATCTACAAGACCACGCTGAGAACCCGCCGGGGGCATCCGATAGACATTGATGAGGAGTTTGCTGAAATGGAACGGCTCAGGCCGGATGCTCGGGCCAACATTCTTGGGGTGCAGGCGCACCTGTGGACCGAGACCGTTTTTGGTCAGGACATGCTGGAATATTACCTGCTCCCGAGGGTGGTCGGGTTCGCTGAGAGCGCCTGGGCCGCGGAGCGTCCCTTTGAAGTCATTACAGACAGGGAGGAGCGGGAAGACGAGATGCAGCGGGCGTGGAATGTTTTTGCGAATACGCTGGCCCGGAAGCAGCTGCCTCGACTCTCCGTTCTGGACGGCGGTTATAATTACCGCATTCCCATGCCCGGCGGGGTTGTGAAAAACGGCAGGTTGAAAGCCAACATCAAGTACCCGGGGCTGGAGATCCGGTACACCACAAACGGAGAGGAGCCGACCCTTGAATCGGCGAAATACACCGGGCCGGTCGAGGTATCAGGACCAGTTAAACTCAAGGCATTCGACCGGGCCGGCCGATCCAGTGAGACAACGGTCCTGGAATGATTGCCGGACGCTTTCAGGCTTGATTACTCGCAAACCAGAGGGCTTTTCGGAGCTCGTTGAGTGTAATCGGCTTGGTCAGAATGATTGTCGGGGATCCCGGCTTCCGGGACGGATTGGAACCGCTTTCGGCTTCGTCGAATCCCGAAAGCATAATCAATGGAAACTCTGGGCGGATCCGTCGCATGCGAGACACAAGCTCCGTGCCGCTCATATTCGGCATCGCCGTATCGCTGATCGCGAGATCGAACCGGCCGGGATCATCCTGGAAACGCTTCAGGGCAAGGTCTCCATCCCCGGCAGACGTGACCGCATGCCCCTGAACGCACAGAACCTCCTCAAGCATCTGCCGGACCAGGTCGTCGTCCTCGGCCACCAGGATGCGAAGCGGGTCGAGCGCCGGTACCGTACCGGGTTCCCTGACCCCTTCCAGCTTCTCCGGTGCGGGAACGGGAAACAGGAGGTCGATCCGGCTCCCCTCCCCTTCAGTGCTGCTGACCTCCATACGACCCCCGTGATACCTCATGATGGAAGCGGCAATCGAAGTACCCAAACCCGTCCCGTTCTCCTTGGTGGTGTAACGAGTTTCGATACAGCGGCGCAAGGTATCCGGACTCATTCCGATTCCGGTGTCGATTGCGCTCAGCGTAATATGCTCCTGCATACGCTTGCCGACGAACGACAGGGTGCCTCCATCGGGCATCGCGTCGACCGCATTGAAAATGAGATTGGTCAGCACGCTGCGCAACTCCGCGTCGTCACCGATTACCGTCAACCCCCGCGGGCAGTCGACCCGCGTATCGATACGGGTCCCGGCGGCCCGCGCCTGCGACTTCCAGCGGGCTTCCGTCATGGACAGCGACTGTTCAACGACCTCGGAAAGATCAACGGGAGTCAACCGTCCGGTCGGGCCGTCCTGGCGGAAAAACACCCTCAAGCGTTTCACCACCGCCGACGCATTGCCGGCCGCTGTGTTGATGGCTTCACCGCAACGCTTGACTGTTTCCGGGTCGGCCGACTCCCGCGGATCCAGAAGCATCTCACTGTATCCGAGAATCGGGGCCAAAGCGTTGTTGATATCGTGTACCACACCACTGGACATTTCCCGGAGCGCAACGAGACGCTCCTGCTCAATTATCTCCGGCGTTGCCTCCAACATGGCCTGCTGATTGTCGATCGTCTTCTGGGCTTTCCGGAATTGCTTGAGACTCAGGAGCCCGACGATGCCCCCGACGGTCACATAGGAAAGAAGCCGGATTGCCCAGTCCGAGGTCGGTTGAGGCAGACCGGGACTGGCCGGCATCCAGGGACCGATGGCCAACCCAAGGACCAGGGCCGTAGCTATTCCCGGAAGCGGTCCGAAGTAAAAGGCCGCGATGATGACCGGCAAAAGCAGTATCCCCGGATTCAGCACTGAAGGTCCTCCCGCAAGGAACATCGACGCGATCCAGGACACGCTGAGAAAGGCTACAAATGTGGCCGCCCAGACGCCGACCCGTCTGGGCCTGGGAATCACCAATGCCTCGAAAAGCGAGGCTCCGTTACGGAAGATTTTCATTCCTTGTCGAGTGGGCCTGTAACGCGTAACCCGCCGAGTCAAAATTCATAGAGCAAGTGACTGCCCGGTATTCGCCAAACCAGTATCCGAACAGGAACGGTCAAGTCAGAAAGTCAATTATTACAGAATCTATTAATCAGATCCCTTCAGGCTGATATATCCCCAAAATCCCGGACTTTTCACCATTTCCCCGGATTTTTCCAGTGGTCGCAAAAAAAGAATAAACGCTGGCCGGCTTCCCGTTCACGTTGGATCGTGGGATTTCTCCCGCGCCAACCCCGCGGAGAAACCAAAACCCGAATGCAGCACCGGGAAGAAAAGGAACCGTCTTCGAACCGTTCTCGGTTCGTACAAGTCTGAGATTTATTAACAGATCCCAGTCCTTGTTCCCCAAAGGTTTACAGATTCGCGCCCGGGTTGGGACAGGGAAGGCGGGGGACGACCGCCGCGCTCCACACCCTCAGGCCCTGGCAATCCGTTCAGGGCTCGCGGTCTTGAGGAAGGTTTCGAGGTCGCTGCGTCCGTCACCGCACCCCCCGTCGCCGGCCTCGCGGACGTGGGGTCTGGTCACATCCTCGCAACCCTTGTAGGCGTAGGGATCTTCGCCCGCCACCATTACGATGTCGCGGAAATCGTTCTTGGCGACGCTGACGCCCTCCTTATGGCGCCATGGAAGCAGCGATTCGGCGCTCATGTAATGATTGACCAGCACACGGCGGTAGCCCTTCTCGCTCCGGTTCGGCAACGACCGATGCAGCAGGTAGCCGTTGAAAAAAACGATACTGCCGGCCGGCACCTCCACCGGCACTTCGTCCTTTTCGGTATAAGGAAAACCATAGGCTTCGAGCGCACAATCGAACCGCTTGTCGTTGTGGGGATACTGGGGGTAAAGGACGCCGCGCTTGTGCGACCCGGGGATGACCCAGAGACAACCGTTCTCGATCACGGCGTCGTCGATGGCAATCCATGCCCCGCAAAGCGAGCGGTCGCGCGTCGGGATGTAATCCTCGTCCTGATGCCACGCCTGCCCCGCTTTGCCGGCCGCCTTGATGAAGAGCATTGATTGCATGCACTTGACGTTGGGACCGATCACCCGGGTAAGCACTTCGACGTTTCCCTTGTGTGACAGGAACCGGTGAATGGTCTCCGATACCTTGTGCGGCTGATGAATACAGAGAAAATGCTTCAACACCTCGTCGTCGGACATCCCGTCGGCTCCTTCGAGCTTCGGAACCGCGCCGCCCAGTTCGCCGCGCCTGCCCCTGCAGATGGCCGCCGCCTCGTCGATCAGCGCACGGCGTTCCTCTTCAGAGACCGCCCCTGTCAGCACGAGGTACCCGTTTTCCTGAAAAAACCGGGTCGATTCCTCGCCGAGTTGATCGAGCGTCGTGTAACCGGGCTTGTTGCAATCAATGCTCCTGGTGGTTGTGTCAGCCATACGGATCCTCCTTGGGGACGATTAGTGTGGTTGGAACGGTAAAGGTAACTAACGGACGGGTCGTTGCAAGCTAAGCCGGAAAAAGGCATTTGACCATAGTCGAAAAATGCAAAATCCCCGCTTCCGCCTTCTTTCCCCTTCAGACCTCCCCGCAGAAGAACACTTCGAGGCCGAGTTCCTTCATTGCGGCGGCTTTGGCGTACATGCCGTTGCGGGCACTCGGTTCGTCGGGTGCGTAGACGACCTGGATGTGGTTGGATTTGTGACGGGCCATCATCTGGTCCCGGCTGATTCCTTTCTGGACCGCGTGCATGATGGGCCATTGCGGGGTCGTGAGGCGCCAGCGTTCGTCCGTCTCCGCCCGGGGCAACCCCACGACCTCTCCCAGGCCCGTATCAAACTTGAGCCGCCCGCCCTGAACGTAGACACGGCTCCAGACGATGTGTCCGGGTTTGCTGACGCCCTTCAGGGTGCCACCGCCGCGGGGGAAATACATCGGCGGCTGGCGCTCGCTGACGGCGCCCCGGTAACCGTCGATGAAGTGGGCCGGGGGAGCCGCGCCGGAAATCAGGAAGACCCACACATAGCCGTCGACACCCCCGCCCCGGAAATGCCGTCCCCAACGAAGGTCATGAAGGGTCGTTTCGGGCGCGTACCCAAGCCGCCGCCAGAGTCTGTAAGTCACGAGCGCATCGAGCCCGGCACACTCGTCGACCTCGTTGAAGTGCGGAAGTGCTTCGCCGGGAAAGAGCTCTTTGCCCCCCGCGTCCGTGACCGGGGGACGTTCGGTATTGTTGAGCAGGCCCTCGACCAGATCGGAAGCGGGGGCGAGGTCCTTGAGTCCCTGCTGGTACTGGATCCCGATCGTGTCGCAGCCGAACTCGTCGGCCAGACGCAACGCGGCAACATACATTCGGCACTGATCCAGTACCTGGGCTTCGGTCAGCTCCGTTTCCTCATCGGAGCCCAGCTCAAAGCGAAGGCCCTTGCCGACGAGCCAGTCGCGGACGCCGCGTGCCTCCTCACCGGTCACGGTCCGCATGCGCGCATAAAGGGTCGACTGGCTGAGGCGTTCCTTGAATACACCGGTCGGGTGCAGGAGTTCGTCGGGAATGATGGCGTTGTACATCCCCATGCACCCTTCGTCGAAGACGCCCATAATGGCCTTCCGCTCCCGGAACTCGCGGGCAAAGGCTATCCCGGTCCGTTCGGCCCCCAAAGGCACCCCGCCGTACGGCCGGACGTGCGAAAGGTCGTGGGAAATCCGGCTGGCGTGCAGCCAACTCCGGAGTCCCTGTTTAAAGAATTCGTCGGTAAAGGTCTCGCTCCAGATCGTGCTGTACTCGACGCCCGCCTTGGTGAGAGTGGCATTGAGATTGAGCATTCCGACCAGTCCCGGCCAGGTCCCGCTCCAGTTGGCGACCGTCAGGATGGGGCCGCGATGCCTGTAAAGGCCGTGCAGGATATGATGACTGTACTGCCACACCGCTTCCGCCACAACCAGGGGAGCCTCCTTCGGGATCGATCGAAACACTTCCATCCCGTACTTCTGGCTGTCGATAAAGCCGTGTTGTTTTTCCGGGTCGAAGGGATGTCCCCGGGTCACGGTTACGCCCTCCTTTTCAAACGCGGCGATCAGGCCCTTCTCCATCTCCGCCTGCGCTTCCTGGCAGTTGAGGTTGGCGGAGGGGCGCAGGTCGCCGTTGGCGATGAGGATGACTTCGTTGATGTCCATGAGGGCGGGGGGGATCGAGGGTTGTGCGCGGGACGGGGGAGTTACGGGACCAGCTGGGATTTTTAAAGAGTTCTCAAACAATCAGGGTCTCGCCGAAACGAAGCGAAATAAAGTCCTCCTGCGAAAGGCCCTCCTCGTAGAGCACCTTTTTCAGGTAGATCGGGGGTTCGGCCAGCGGTTCATCGGTCAGGCGGAAGGTGCCCCAGTGCGACGCGATCGACTGGCGCGCCCGGACATCGAGGTGGATCCTGACCGCTTCCCGCGGGTCGACGTGCACGGGGTGCATGAACCAGCGGGGACTGTACGCCCCGATGGGTATCAACGCGCAGTCGATCGGCCCGTAATCCCGTCCGATCTCGGCAAAGAGCGGCGAATAGCCGGAATCCCCCGCGAAGTAAACCTTGCGCCCGGCGTACTCAATGATCCAGCCGCACCACAGGGTCCGGTTCCGGTCGAAAACCCCGCGCCCCGAGAAATGCTGGGCCGGCACGCAATGAATATTGAGACCGCCGAAGGGAAGAACATCGCCCCAGTCCGCCTCGTGACAGTTTTCAAAGCGCATGCGCTCAAACCAGCTGGTGATCCCGAGCGGGAAAAAGTAATGGGGTTTCGCTCCGAGGCGGCGGATAGTCGCGCGGTCGAGGTGGTCGTAGTGATCGTGACTGATCAACACCCCGTCTATGTCAGGAAGCTGATCAAACGGGACGCCCGGCGGGGCCATCCGCTTGAGGTTGGGAAGATAAACCGGCGAGCAGCATTCGCTGTAGATTGGATCGGTCAGGAGATTCCTGCCCCCGACCTGGATCAAAAAGGTCGCGTGACCGATCCAGGTGATCTGGAACCGGTCCTTTTTCGGCGGATTCCGGAGGCGCTCCTGGTTCGGCGAGACCGTGGACGCCTCGTAGTCGGGCACCTCGGAACTCGGCACCGCGGGCTCCTCCTTTCGACGCCCGAGGGCAAACTTCCACCGGAACAGATCCTTGAGGGTGCGGGGGCGAAGCGGGACGGTATTACGAGACGGGAGCCCGTTCTCCCCATTCCGCCCGAAATCCGCGCCCGCTCCCCGCCGCGGCGAACCTGGGTTTCCGGCAGGACGGAAAATGGAACTCGTAGCTTCGTCGGCGTTCATATTCCTTTGAGGTACATCATTCAATGAGAGCGTCAAAAACTCAATCTTATTCCCGCGGAAGGAATACACACACGTACGAGACGCGACGCTTCCATTGACGCGCAGCGCCGGAAATTCCACAAAGACTCCTGATGAGAATGATTTTAGAAAGCTGCCGCCGGCTGACAATCGGCATCCTGATGACGATGGGGGTAGCCGGCCACGGCCTCGTCGCCGACGAGAATACGGGAGACGAAACGAACACCCTCGCCTTCCGCAACCTGCAGCGGCTCGTCCAGGAGGAGGAGCGGATCCTGAGTCACGCCAGGGAACCGGACGGCACTTACGACATCGAGCAGGTGCAGCGCGGGTTCCAGGACCTGGTCCGCGAGTACGAAGTGTTCCTTGCCGACAACCCCGACTACGCCGCCGGTTATGTGGCCTACGGACTCATGCTCGATCGTGCCGGCGAGACGCGGATCGCCAGCCGGATGTTCATGAGGGCCGACGAGCTGGACCCGGAAATTCCCGTGGTCAAGAATCAGCTCGGCAATTACATGGTCGAAAATGACCGCCCCGTTCACGCGCTCCCCTATTTTTTGACCGCGATCGAACTCGAACCGGAGGAAGCCCTCTACTACTACCAGCTCGGCAACCTCCTGGCCGAGTACCGGGACGAGTTTCTCGGGCGCGGGATGTACGAGGCGGCGGTTCTCGACGAACAGCTGCAAAAAGCCTTCCGCAAGGCCCGTGAACTGACCCCGGACGAGATCGCCTACGCCTACCGTTACGCCGAATCGTACTACGACGTGGAGGATCCGGATTGGGACGCCGCTTTGGAGGCGTGGGACAGTCTTACCGGCCGCCTTCGACCGGGCGTCGAACTACAGACCATTTACCTTCAGCAAGCCAATGTTCACCTGCTCAACGACGACCCCGGGAAGGCAACCGAACTCTTGGAGAACGTAACCGAACCGGCATTGCAATCGAACAAAGAGCGCCTGCTGGAGCGGCTACCGTGAGGGGGGGAACTGCGGTCAGCCGTCAACCCGCACCGAAAAAGACGGTCATCCAGGACCGGACGAAGGCCAGAACCAGAATCGCCAGCAGGGCCCACCCGAGGACCGGCGAAACCTTATCCCGATAGGTCCGGTTGGTTTTCACAAACGACCACAACGAAACGAGGGCCGCCCCGGTCAGGAAACCTCCCAGGTGCCCCCAATTGTCGATCCGGATGGCGGCGCCCATCAGGTTGACAAGAATGCCGAAGGCAAAGATCAGGACGGCCCACCGGATCAAAGTCTGCATCATTGCATCGTTCAAGTCACGCCCGGACAGGTAGCCGAGTACCAGGGAAGCCCCGAGCACCCCCATGATCGCGCCTGAAGCACCGGCAGCGACATTTCCCATCAAAGCTGTCAGAAATGCGCCGCCCGCCCCCGAAAGAACAAAAATCGACCAGAACGTCGATCGACTCACCGACCGTTCGAGGAGGGGCCCGAGGATCGACAGCACGTACATGTTGAACCCCAGGTGAATCAGACCGATATGCGAAAAGACCGACGTGAAAAGCCCCCACCAATACCCTTCGCTGAAAACGAACGGGCCCGTGAGACCCATCAGTAACAGGATCTCGGAGGGCGGGGCCAGGAGTGCCTGCACCAGTCCCTGTATTCCGAAAAAGAAGCCGCTCAACAGCATGGTCACCAGAAAGAGGGCGCAACACGCCCCCATGATGATGTGCGTCACCGAGGTGTTCGGGTCGGACAGTTTCCGCATCCACGAGCGCACGTAGCCGGCCGGCGAGCCGCGGCGGGCGCCGCAATACGGGCACTCGTCCGCGGTGCCCATGAGTTTTCCGCAGTTGCGGCAGAGACTGGGAGCGTTTTGAGCCATCGTTGATTTATCCTAACTTGCATTCATGTGTTCCACTTCCGTGCGGGAGCGGGTTCACCCCGTGATCCCCCGGTTTTCCCTCGTGCAGGACCAGTCGCAACTGTCGTCCTTCCCGGTGCCGGTTCCCCTGCTTCAGGATCCGTTTTCCCCGGAAAACTCGCACCCGGGAGCGGGAAAGACAAGCCTCAGAACTCCCCACCCTTTTCCTCCACAGGGCCTTCCCCGGCCCGGCGCACCTTTCGCCTGAGGAGGTACTCCCGGAGCATCCGGATGCCGATCATCAGTACCACCAGGATACCGACTCCGACGATCGCCTGCCCGGTATTTCCCTCCAGGAGGGAATCACCGAGCACGATGATCCCGATGCCGTACCCCACCGAAGTGGGCAGGGAAATGAGAAAAAAGATACCGAAGGGAATCCCCGCCAGGCCAAGGATGTAGGTTTTTAGAAAATTCGGGGGGCCGGGCGTGATCTTGATCAGCAGGGTCACCCTCACGAAATGCTCCTTCTTCACCTGCGGAATACTGTACTTGGTCTTCGCGATGAGTTTTTCGAGGAAACCTCGCAGGTAGCGCCTGGAAAGCCAGTAACAGAAAGCCAGGTTGATTCCCTGGGCGATGAACGACCCGAGAATGCTCACCCACACCCCGAAGGCCGCTCCCGCCAGGAGGAAAAACGGCGTGGTGGGAAACCCGATGGCGGGAAGCAACGTCAGGGCGATAAAGAACGGGATTGGCCCGAGGTCGCGCACCCGGTACAGGAAATCCTCGAAATCCCAGTCGATACCGACGAAATAAACAAACAAGCCCGCCAGGACGACCAGGCAGAGCACCACGTACCTCACCGGAAGGGAGATGCGGGCAAAGAAGGGAAAACGGAAGCGGGGTCTCGCGGGTTCCATAACAACGGGAATTCAGACACGAAACCCCGAATCACTCGGGATCCGCCAGGGCGGCGCGGAAAATCTCCACCGAGCGGGAAAGATCGTCCTTCCCGGCGATCAACGGCGGCAACAGGCGGATCACATTGCCGGAGGCGGGAACCGCCAGCATCCCGTGCCGGCGCAACGCCGCCACCATCGGCGCGGCGTCGGTCGCCAATTGAACGCCGACCATGTAGCCCTCGCCGCGGACCGAAAGGACGGTATCCGGAAACGCCTCCTTCATCGCGTTCAGTTCCTTCATCCAGCCCGGAGTATTTTCCCTGACGTTCTCCATCAGCCGGTCCCGCTCGATGACGTAGAGCGTCGCCAGGCCCGCCGCGCAGGCCAGCGGGGTTCCGCCGAAAGTCGTCCCGTGGGAACCGGGAGTAAACAGGTCGGCAAAATCCTCGTGCACCCAGACCGCCCCGATCGGAAACCCGCTGCCGAGCCCCTTGGCCATGCCGACCGCGTCCGGCCGAATGGCGGCTTTTTCGTAGGCGAAAAACCGGCCGGTTCGGCCCATGCCGCACTGAACTTCGTCGAGGAGCATCAAAACCCCCTTCCGGTCGCAGAGCTCGCGGATGCCTTTGAGGAATTCGGGGGTGCAGGAATGAATACCGCCCTCTCCCTGTATGGACTCCAGGAATACAGCGGATGTCTCCTCGTCGACCAGGCGCTCGAAACTCTCCAGGTCGTTGAGCTTGCCGAACGAAAAGCCGGGCACCAGGGGAGCGTAGCCCTTGCGGATCTTCTCCTGGCCGGTCGCGCTCATGCCGCCGAACGTGCGCCCGTGAAAACCGTTCTCGGCGGTCACCACCTTGTAGCACTTACCCTCTTCCCCGGCTTTCCGGTTTCCGTGGAGACGCGAGAGCTTGATCAATGCCTCGTTGGCTTCCGCGCCGCTGTTGCAGAAAAACACTCTCCCCGGCCCGCACTTGCCGGCCAGGGTTTTGGCCAGGCGGCCCTGGTTGCGGGTACGGTAAAGATTGCTCACGTGGGTCAACCGGTGAATCTGCTCGCGCACCGCCGCCACCCACGCGGGATGGGCATGACCGAGGGCGCTCACGGCGATCCCCGAACCGAAGTCGAGGTAGCGCGTTCCCTCGTCGTCCCAGACGTAAACGCCGTCCCCGCGCACCAGGGTGAGCGGCGCCTTGCCGTAATTCCGGAGCACATACTGATCGTAGAGCTCCTCGGTATTCTCATGATGGGTGTCGTGCATGGTCGCTCTGATTACCTGTGTACAATTTCGGTCCCTACGCCTTTATCGGTGAAAATTTCCAGGAGGAGACTGTGCGGCATCCGTCCGTCGATGAAGTGAACGCGCTGGACCCCTTCGCCGAGGGCACGGACGGCCGCGTTGACCTTCGGCCGCATGCCTTTGCCTATGGTTCCCTTCTGTTTCAAGGCCTCCACTTCGTCGACATGAAGGGTGGAAATGAGCGAAGACGCATTCCCGGGATCCGAGAGGAGTCCGGGTACGTCACTCATGAACACCAGGCGGCGGGCTCTCAGGGACCCGGCCACGCGGGCTGCGGCCAGGTCGGCATTCACGTTGTAAAACTGCCCCGTGTCGTCGGTGGCCAGCGGAGAAATCACGGGAATCCGATTCGCATCCAGGGCCTTCTTGATGAGCTTGATCTTGACCTCGGTCACTTCGCCGACGAACCCGAGATCGACCGCCCGGCCCTGGTCGTCTTCGACAAGCTTGCGGCAAAGCATGAGCGACTGACCCGGGATGCCGCTGGGAGCTCCCTTTTGGGCCCGGATCATTTCGCAGATGTCGAAGTTGACGACGTCGTTGAGTGTTTTCGCGACTACGCCGATCGTATTCCGGTCGGTCACGCGAAGGCCATTGTTGAAGGTCGGTTCGAGCCCGGCGGTTTCCATCGCCCGGGAGATCGCTTTGCCGCCGCCGTGAACAACAACGACGTGAATCCCGACCGCCGCCAGGAAGACGATATCCACAGCCAGGCGCGCGCGAACCTCAGGGTCCGGATCATCCATGAAACTCCCCCCGTATTTGACGACGAAAGTCGAACCCTTGAATCGCTGGATATAAGGGAGGGCTTCGAGCAGAACGCGCGCCTTGGCAATCAATTCTTCTACGTCTATTTCCGGCTGCTTCGACATGTTAAAAAAGCGGTAACCTAACCAAACGGTCACCGGCCTGCGAGGAGAAAAATCGACGGGAAACCGGGGCCCCACGTTCTTGTCCCGGGAATTCCCTGAACCGCACGAAGAGGGGAAAAATCCGAGATCTTCGATTTTCAATTTCAAATGCTTTGTCATGCGGCACTCGGAAGCCAAATGGAAAGGCTCCGTCCGGGGCCCAGAGGGAGTCACCCGGGGCACCGGCCGGGTTCCCGGGGCGTTAAGGATCGTTAATGCCGAAAATGCCTCGCTCTACCATCCCCGCCGTTCCGGAACGATTGCTTTGACATGGTCGGAACGGGGAAAACAATTCTCTTGATGGAGGGGCTGTGGGAAACGGAGGAGCCGCCAGCTTCTCCCTGTTTGCCTTGATCGACCGCGAAAACCAAACCAGCCGGCGCGAAATCCGCGTTCCGTATCTGTTGAGTGTGCTTGCTTACAACGACACCACCAGCGCGGTCGAAGGCATGCGCGAGCTCCGGAAGAAAAGTGAAGAGGCCTACGGCGAAGGCGATTACATTCCGCCGGTAGCGGTTGTGTACTGGAGTTTTCGTGTCATGGTCGGGCTCGGGTTCGTATTCATTTTCTTTTCCTTCTGGGGGCTCTGGCTCTGGTGGCGCGGACGGCTGCCCCAGTGCCTGCCGTTTCACCGGGTCGCCCTGAGTATGATACTGCTTCCTGTTTTCGCCAATACCGCCGGATGGATCGTCACGGAAATGGGACGCCAACCCTGGGTGGTTTACGGATTGCTCAAGACAACCGACGGCATCTCCCCGATCGTGGGATCCACAACCATCTGGATCAGCATGATCGGCTTTACCGTAATCTACGGCGTCCTCGCCGCCGCGGGCGCCTATCTCATTCACCGGCTCGGCCACCCAGATGCACACCTCGCCGGGGAGGGCGGTCAGAGCGGCGATCACGCGTATTGAAGCTTCCGGTACGATTCTCCTCGCAACCATGGACTACGCTGTTATCTGGTTTGTACTCATCGCCGTTCTCTTTACGGGATATTTCTTTCTCGAAGGATTCGATTTCGGGGTAGGCATCCTCGGGCCGTTCCTCTCGAAGGACGAAACCGACCGCCGGGTTTGTACCACCACGATCGGCCCGTTCTGGGACGCCAATGAAGTCTGGTTGATGGGAGGCGGTCATATTCGAGGAAATGGGTGTTATTCCGGGCACCCTGGCCACCATTCCCATCGTCTGCTACGCGGCCGCCCTGCCGCTGGTGATCGCGGGCAAATGCGGTTCCGCCTTCGTCATGATCGGCACGACCATCATCGCCGGAACGGCGGTGGCCTTCAAAGGTCTTTTCCCGTTGGTGATGCCCTCGAACCTGAACCCCGATTGGAGCCTCACCGTCGCCAACGCGTCCTCGAGCGATCTGACATTGAAGGTCATGTTTTTCATTTCCCTGGTTTTCCTGCCGATCGTTTTGCTCTACCAGGGTTGGAGCTACTGGGTGTTTCGCGAAAGGGTGACCCGGAAAGCGATCCCGGGCTCCTGAGGACGTCAAAGAGGGAGTCTCATTGGCCGCACACGCGCAACGGGCAAACGCCTCCACAGCGGGACATTCGGCGGCGTCGAAGGCGCGACGCGCCCTGACACGGCGTGCGTTCCGCGAAGAGCGGGGCGCCCTCATCAGCGTGCCACTCGCCTTTTTTCTGGCACCGGTCTTCGGCTTCGTGCTCGCCGGCGCCTTTTTCCTACTCGGCGTCCTGTTCCCCCTGGGCATCCTGCGCGCCGCCGGAAACCAGGGGCCCCGCCGCCTGATCAACCAGGGCCGCCTGCGCTGGCGGGCGGAAGCGTGGTGGACCGGATGGGAGGAACTGAAGCTTCTCGGATGCGAACCGGCCTTCCGCCGGGACATTCGCGAACGCCTCGCCGGGTTGGAACGCATTGGAACCCGTCAGGCCCGGCAGTTCGGCTGGGAAGACTCCGTGTCCCAGGCCGTGGCGGCGGCCACCCAATGGAGCCTGGTTTTCGCGCTCGCTCCGCTTGCCGCCGGGGGAGTGTGGTCTCCGCCCCTGCTCGGGGCGGCACTGCTGGGAGGAATCGCCTCACTCGAGGCATTCCAGTCGCTCGGGACGGCCGCGCTGCGCGCACGAGAACTGCGGGCCGCAAACCGGAGGGTCGGACCGGCCGGATGGCAGACCCTGGGAGTGACCGGCGGCGAAGCCGCCCGCTCCGGCGGAGTCCCTTCAGTGAAGGGCTGGTTGGTCCTGGAGAAATTCGGCGCCGGCTACGAACGGGCACGTCCCGTCCTTCATCCCCTCACGACGAATTTTTCCCCGGCAGGCCTTACCTTCATCATCGGCCCGAGCGGCAGCCGCAAAAGCACTTTCTTTCGAGCCCTCTTGCGTCAAACGGCGTGGACTTCCGGAACCTGCCGATTCGGCGACCGCGACACGGAAACGTGGCCGGACCGCCATGTCCCGGCGCAGTTCAGCGCGGCCCGCCAGGGCGGTTGCTGGTTCCACGAATCGCTTCGGACCAATTTCCACAATGCGAACGCATCGCTGTCCGATCCGGATATGGAAGAGGAACTGGAGAGGCTCGGGCTGGCGGAGCGTATCCGGAATGCCCCGGGCGGACTGGATGCCTGTTTCGGGGAAAACGGCAGCGAACTTTCCGGCGGTGAAAAGCAGCGGCTGATCCTGCTGCGTGCCCTTCTCCGTCCCGCGCCGTTCGTGCTCGTTGACGAGCCGACCGATGGACTCGATCTCTTTCATTCCGAAACGGTGTGGAAACGCCTCCGCCGGGAAGCGAACAGGCGCGGCGTTTTGGTTGCAACCCACGACTTCACTGCTATCCGGCCCGAAGACCCCGTCCTCTTTTTTCAACAGGGACACCTCGCCGAAAGCGGAACCTGTCGAGTCCTGCAGCACGGAGACGGCCTCTTCGCCCGGTGGTGCGGCTACGTGCGGGATCTGGTTTGAAGGGATCTCTCTCCGCCGTCACAAGAACGCCGGCTATTCGCTCATGTTGTAGGTCACGTACCCCTCGGTCAGATCGGTCGCGAGCAGGCGGAAAGATCCCCTTCCCGTATGCAGATCGAGCCGGACGGTGAACTTTTTCCGACGGACGATCTCCCGCCAGCGGGCCAGATTCTCCGGCTGCGGGACTCCGCTCGATAACACGGGAACATCGTTGTAGAAAAGATCCATCCTCTCCGGATCGAAAACCGCGCCGGAGGCGCCCGCGGACGACGCCAGCCGTCCCCAGTTGGGATCTTCCCCGTACCAGGAAGTCTTCACCAGAAGCGAGTTCCCTATGGTGCGGGCCACCTTTTCCGCATCGGAATCGTCCGCTGCTCCAGTCACCAAAACTTCAACCACCTTGGTGATTTTTTCGCCATCGGACACGATCTTCTCGGCCAAACAATCGTTCACAGCCCCCAAAGCGGCGCGAAACTTGCGGGTCAGCTCTCCTTCGCCCTCCGTCAATCGCACACCCGACTCCCCGTTCGCCAGCAGAATTGCGGTGTCGTTGGTGCTCATGTCGCCGTCGACTGTGATCGCGTTGTAACTCGCCGCGACCGCGGCGTTGAGCATCTCCTGGAGAACGGCGGGCGGAGCAGTCAGATCGGTCGCGATAAAGGCAAGCATCGTGGCCATGTCGGGCTGAATCATCCCCGCGCCCTTGGCCATGCCGGCAACGGTGACGGGGCGTCCTTCATGTTCAAAACGAACCGTGATGGTCTTGCGGCACGTATCCGAAGTCAGGATCGCATCCGCCGCCCGTTCGCCCTGCTCAGGGGTGGACGCCAGATTCACAACCGCTTCCCGTATACCCGCCTCCACACGGTCGATGGGAAGCAGGCGTCCGATTCTGCCGGTTGAGCCAACAAAAACCGATCCCGGAGGCGCCCCCATTCCCTGCTCCGCCAGGCGCGCCATGGTTTTCGCATCGCTCATACCGTCTTTGCCGGTGCAGGCATTGGCATTGCCGCTGTTGGCGACAATGCCGTGAAAGGCCTTCCCACGTCCCAGCAGCTCCCGCGAAAGCGCCACCGGCGCCGCGGCGACCCGGTTTCGCGTGAAGACCGCCGCGGCACCGCACGGCGAGGCGGAACTCACCAGCGCCAAATCGAGCCGGCCGTCGCCCTGTCCGCGAATGTCGCAGGCAACCCCCGCCACCCGGAATCCGGGAACGTCACTGAGCCCCGGCGAGTTCTCCTGAATCTTCATGTCTCTCATCAGCTCTTTCCCGGTTCACACCCGCAACGAACGCATGCCGGTCACCGCGCGCGAAAAAAAAGAAGACCCATCGCCCGCCGGCCCGCATGAACCCTGGTGTTTCATAGGAGCCCGTCCGTTTCCCGGAAGCCGCACCACAGATTCATGATCTGCACCGCCTGGCCGCCGGCGCCTTTCATCAGATTGTCGACCGCCGATGTGATCACGAAATTGCCGGTACGCTCGTCGTACACGGCGGACATATCCACACGATTGGTTCCGGTCACGTGCTGGGTGTCGGGCGTGAGCCCGGAGGGCAGGACCTGGACGAAGGGGCTCGGCGCGTAGGCCTCGTTCCAGCACGCGTACACCGCATCCAGGGAAGTCGCACCGGCGGGAACCACGATCGTGGTGGCGATACCGCGCCTCATTGGAGCCAGGTGCGGCGTGAACTGCAGGACCACCTCCTTGCCGGCGGCTTCGCACAACTGTTCCTCCATTTCGGAAAGGTGCCGGTGCCGGGGAATGCCGTAAGCCTTGGCGCTCTCGCTGCGCTCGCAGAAAAGAAAATCCTCGGATAGCTTCTTACCGGCCCCGCTGACCCCGCTGAAGGCGGAAATCACGATTCCCTTCCCGCTCAATTGCCCGCCCCGCAGGAGGGGGATCAGCGGAATCAGAGCACCCGTCGGATAGCAGCCGGGAGCGGCGATCAAGGGCGCTTCACTCCAGCTCTCCAACGGCATCAACTCCGGCAGCACGAAGGCGGACCGGGCCAGCAGATCGGGATCGGGATGCTCGTCCCCGTAGTACTCCCGGTACAGGTAGGGAGAGTTCAGGCGAAAATCCGCGCTGAGGTCGACCACCTTCTTCCCGCTTGCCGTCAGGGGTCGTGCGAATGACGCCGAGACGCCGTGCGGCAGGGCGAGAAAATAAAGCTCCACCTCCGGATCGGCGGCGAGCGCTTCCGCGTCGGAATCGGTAAACCGGAGCTCGTCGAGTTGCCCGCGCAATTCGGGAAACACCTCGGGCACGGACTTGCCCGCATACTGGCGCGACGTGATCCGCTGGATCCGGACACGGGGATGCCGGGCGAGCAACTGCACGAGAATCTCGCCGATATATCCCGAGGCCCCGACGATGCCCGCTTTCATTAGCGAAAGGAATAAGCCGCCGCCACCGGAGGGTTCCGAAGGCGACGGCGAAAAACCGGATTAACGCTTGGAGAACTGGAAACGCTTACGGGCTCCGGGCTGACCGGACTTCTTCCGCTCCTTCTCGCGCGGATCGCGCTTGAGATGCCCGGCGCGTTTCAAGGCGACCCGCAGCTCGGGATCCACCTTGAGGAGGGCCCGGGCGATGCCGTGCGCGACCGCGATAGCCTGGCCTCCAGGTCCGCCGCCGGCGACACGCGCCACAACGTCGACCTTGTCCTTAAAATCAACCGTGTCCAGCGGCTGCAACGCCTGTTTCAAATACTGCTCACCGCTGAAATAGGCATCCGGAGTCCGCCCGTTCACCGTGATGTTGCCGGCACCCGGCACCAGGCGCACACGTGCCGAAGCGGTTTTTCTCCGGCCGACAGCGACAAAAACTGAATTGGTCTCGCTCATAATCGTTACAGGCTAAGTTTTTCCACCTTCTGGGCTTCGTGCGGATGCTCCGCTCCGGGATACACCTTGAGTTTCTTCAACATCCGGCGGGCCAGGCGGTTGCGAGGCAACATGCCCTTGACCGCGTGCTCGATGATGAACTCGGGCTTCTGCTCGCGATAATCGGAAACCGAACGGTAGCGCTCGCCGCCCACATAGCCCGAATAGGACATGTACTGCTTCTGCTCCTCTTTTCTGCCGGTCAACGCAACCTTTTCGGCGTTGATCACGACCACAAAATCACCGGTGTCCGTCTGCGGCGTAAAAGTCGGCTTGTGCCGGCCCCGCAGGATGTTGGCAACTTTCACAGCGAGACGGCCCAGGACCATGCCGGAAGCATCGACCACGTACCACTTGCGCTGAATGTCACCTTGCTTGGCTAAATACGTCTTCATGGGTGGAAAAAGAACCAAAAGTCTATAGTCTTCGTCACCTTGTCAATGCCTTATTTTTCGATCGCTCAAAAGTTTTCGGATAGCTCCCGGAACCCGGAGGAGGGAGGGCATGGAGTGAAACCGAACTCTCGCAACGCACTCAACACCGAAGTTGCATGACAACCCGAGAAAGCCGGGGAGGGCCATGAATCCGCAGTGATGCCGCGCGGCCCGGACGGTTTTTGCGGATTCGAAGTGGACATGGGCCAGGGAACCCGTTTGGCTCTCCTCCCGATGAAATCCTCCCTATCACTCCTGAAACAGCTTTTCTCCACGACAATCTTTCTTGCCATTATGTCAACAGCTCAATCCCAGCACAGCCCGGACGGATTCAACTACGACGAGGACAAGGTCCCGGAATACACGCTGCCCGACCCGCTCCTTCTTGAAAACGGGAACCGGGTCGAGGACGCCCGCACCTGGAGCGACCAGCGTCGCCCCGAAACCCTCGAGTTGTTTCGCAAGCACGTCTACGGCCGCAGTCCCGCCGCACCCGAATCGATGCGCTTCGAGGTCCGCTCCGAAGATCCGGAAGCCCTCGAGGGGAAGGCGACCCGGCGCGAGATCACGGTGCGCTTTGCCGAAGACCGGGACGACCCCAGCATGGACATCCTGGTGTATATCCCGAATGACGCGGACGGACCGGTTCCCGCCTTCCTGGGGCTGAATTTTTTCGGCAACCACACGATTCACGCCGACCCGGGCATCACGCTTTCGACCCGCTGGATGCGGTCGCGCAGCGCCATGGGCGTCGTCGACAACCGGGCCACGGAGGATTCCCGGGGCGTCCGCAGCGACCGCTGGCAGGTCGAAAAAGTGATCGCCCGGGGGTATGCCGTCGCGACGATCTATTGCGGCGACCTCGTTCCCGACCGGGACGACGGACTGGAGGCGGAATCCTCCATCACCGCTTATTTTCGTGAGAAGCGGAATCAGGAAGGACGCGAGCCCGAGGACTGGGGGGCCATCGGCGCCTGGGCCTGGGGGTTGAGCCGGGCGGTGGATTACTTCGAAACCGACGATCAAATCGACGCCGAACGCATCTCCGTGCTGGGTCATTCCCGTCTCGGAAAAACCTCTCTTTGGGCCGGGGCTCAGGACGAGCGCTTCGCCATCGTCATTTCCAACAATTCAGGATGCGGCGGGGCCGCTGTCAGCCGGCGGCGGTTCGGTGAAACCGTTAAACGGATCAACACCAACTTTCCCCACTGGTTCTGCCTCAATTTCCGGAATTACAACGACGACGAGGACGCCCTGCCGGTGGACCAGCACCAACTGATCGCGCTGGCAGCTCCTCGGCCCGCCTATGTCGCGAGTGCCACGAAGGACCTGTGGGCCGACCCCCGGGGCGAGTTCCTCGCCGCCCGGCACGCCGGTCCCGTTTACGAACTCTTCGGCAAGGAAGGCCTCGGCGTTGAGAAAATGCCGGAACCCGACACCCCCGTCGGCGATACCATCGGCTACCACGTGCGCGAAGGCGGCCACAGTATCACCGCCTACGACTGGAGCCGCTACCTCGACTTCGCCGACCGCCACCTGCGGTAGGAATCGGAGAGCCGGAACCCGCGGCCCCGAACGGTCAGAAGCGCTCCGGCCGCGGCGGCGATGACCCAACCGGTCGTTGCGGGCTCGGGGATCGGTACGGTCTCTATCCGCGGGCGCAAGGCCTCGGTCGCGTGATCGGCCGAGGCGAACGCAAAGTCCGCCTCGATTCCATCGTCGGCTGACCAACTGCTTTCCGGCTGAAGGCGCAGGAAAACCCACGAATCCCCGCCCAAAAGGTAGTCGTCGTAGCGGGCGGTGAGATAATCCGTGATGTCGGCCTGGACGGTCCCGGGCTCGGAACCGTCGTCGAGAAGAAGGCCTCCCCCCATCCTGGCAGGCTCGTAGTTGCTCGAAGCAAACTGGCCGGCGGCGCCGGGGTCTCCCTCGCTCATGGGTCCCTCCGCCGTAAAATCAGTACCCCAGAGCTCGATCGCGAACGGCAGGTTGGATTCCGATGACAGAAGCTCCACCGAGAACGTCGCGGCCGCCGGAGGCTCGGCGAGTTCGGCAAGATCGAACTGAAAGATCGGACGTCCTTCGTTGAGCAGAAAACCGTCGACCGCTTCGGCAAAGACACGCACCTCCTCCGCATCCCCGGCGCCGGTACTCACGGTGGGAAACCCGCCCTCGATCTGCTGCCTCCGGCTCTCGTAGTCGGCCGGATCGCCGACGATCACCGTGGCTGAAGCGGCCGAAGCCGCCGCCAGAAAGGCCGCCGTCACGCCCCAGATTCCGGGGCTGCCCCGGAAATGAAATGGTATCAAGGTATGCCTCATAAATGCTTCAGTTCTCACTTTCTATACGCACCCGAATGATCCGGTAGCCGGTGTCGGGCAAAGGTTCGGTGTCGCGCACCACCTGCTCGGCGGGCTGCCCCGGGCCGAATTCCTCGATCGTTTCCCAATTCGGATAGTCCGAAGTGGCTTCAACAAAATAGCGGACGTCCTCGCCGGCAGGGAGCCTTTCGAATACAATCTCCTGGTACTCCTCGCCGTTCTCGCTTACCGTGCGGCGGCTTGGCAGCCGCTCGAGCTCCGGATCCGGACCGCTCATCCCGAGCGCGTACCGCTCGAGATTCGTCACCCCGTAATCGCCTGGATCGGCGCCGGGATCGCTGATTTCCGGATCGTTCAGCGCGTCGATCCCGTATTCCCCGCTCTGCCAGAAGCCAAAGGTATCCCCCGCGGAAATCCCCACCCGCAGATAGCGGGCGTCCGCCTCGCTCACCGCCCGGTCATCGTAGGCGGTGACCCATTCCGGCGATCCCGGATGGATCACGTCGACCACCTCCCAGTGGTCCGGATCATCGCCGCCCAGAACGATGTAGCGGATGTCCGGAGCGTATTGCAGCCGGCGAAACGAAACGGAAAGGTACTCTTCACCGTCCGCTTCCTCAACCCCGTCCTCAACGGCCGCGCCGGCGGCGGAACCGTCGAGGTCGAAGGCATACTCCATCAGGCGTGGAATTCCGGAACCGTCCGGATCGGCGAGTCGCTGTTCGCGAAGCGACCCCTCACGATCCTCAGGATCCACGTTCAGCGCCATCCAGTTTTCCCAGTCGGTGCTCACGATAAATTCGTTACTCTCTCCGGTCGCCCCCGAATCCGGATCCTCCGCGGTCAGGCGGAAATCGCCGGTATTGCCGATCGTGACCAGGTGATCCTCAAGCACCCCGTCGGCAAACGACGCCGTCGATTCCCCCTCTTCCAGATCCCCGCCGGTTGCCAGAGACACGCCGCCGGAGAAGGTGTCGGCAAGCTCTCCGCCTTCCGTGCGGGCCGTCACGGTCACCGCAAACGGCTGCCCGGCCATCTGCTCCGGAATCGGCTCGAACTCGAACCACGCCACCTCGACGCCGGGATCGACCACAAATTCTCTCGAGACCCCTTCGGCAACCTGGAACCCACCGGTGGCATCCACCGACGAGTCGGAAGTCTGGTGTGTGCCCGCCCCCGGGAAAAAGTGAATGGTAAAGGAAAGGGTTCCGTCGGGTACGAGGGTCTCTCCGGTTTCGTTATCGATCAGGTGATCGAGATTGAAACGTGCGTAACGGTCACCGACCTCGTCGCCCACGGCCGCAAACAACGGGGCCGACGCGCCGTCCGCCTCCAGCAATGCCACCGCTCCCGCGGAATCTTCGGGAAAACGCACGATTACTTGCCGGGACTCGACAACAAAGCCCGTGGCCCACGCGGTCCGGATTCCCGGCAGCGGCGATTCCGCCGGATGCAAGGGCACGTCTTCGGTTTCGACCTGAACGAAGTAGCGCGTGTCCGGCGCGGCGCCGGTCACTCGAACGGCCGCCAGACCGCGGCCGCGAAAGGCGTTCTCGAAAGCTACCTGCGCTTCGCGCATCGGACGCTCCATGGGACCGCGGAACAACGAGACGGCCCTTGGAAAATATTCCCGCCGCAACGAGCCCGTCACCTCTTCCGAGCCGTCCTCGTCGGCAAAAATCCGGAGTTCGGGATCGCCATCGGTTTCCCCGCTCTCCCAGAAAACCGTGAAGCCGTCCGGCGTCGGATGCGTCAGATGGACAGAGGGCGAGTCGGCGCCCATCACGGTCTTTGCGCAACAGAACGTCACGCCAACCATTCCGATCAATAAGGGATGCCACCGTTTCATTCTCCATCACCTCCCTGCTCCAACTGTTGCGCGTCCACAGGGCTCACGGGCGTCGAGAGCCGTTCCAATCCGGGGCGCCCCTTGTGGCGCAAAATCGTCTCGCCCCCCACAAGGACCACGACTCTCCGGTTTCCGGAAGCGCGGAGTTGGCGCGCCGTTTCCTCCGCCTTCCCGTCCCCCCGGTCGATCAACACCAGCAGTTGTTCGTCCGGCTCGACCTCTGACAGCGGACGGGCGGCGTCTTCGCCAGCTCCGCTGAGCGGCACGGCCTGGCCGGAAGCGGCGCCCCCGGGACGAACGATGTCGGCGTCCGGAAACACCGATGCCAGATCGGTCAACGTCTCCTCGCCGGAATCCTCCGCCCCGAGCGGAACCGCTCCTCCGCCTTCGGAAACCTCACTCTCCCGCAAATCGACCAGCGTCACCCCCGAAGCCTGCGCGTCGAGCAACCGTTGGTAGGTGATGCCCGGAACGCTTTCCCGGCGCATTCCCCGGGAGCCCGTCACCGGCAAATCCGCCGATTCCCAGGCCGCCAGGCCGCCCCGAAGCACCCGTGCGGTGCGACCGCCCCGCAAGCCCTCGGCATAATCTTCGGCCAGAACCCGGCCAAGCCCATCCCCGTAGAGAACAATCTCACGGTCCCGCGGCAGCGAACGGCTGGAAAGAACCTCCCCGGGAATATTGATCGCCCCGGGAATGTGTCCGTCGCGATAATCGTCATTCCCGCGCACGTCCACCAGGAGGGGCGGGGAATCGGCTACCACGCGTTCCGCGACCTCCGCCGGGGACACCTCCGCCATCGCGCACGGCACGGCGAGCAGCGCGAGAGCACCCGCGGCGAGTCCCTGCATAAATCTCAATTTCATGATCATAACTATTACCTCGTCTTTCATTCGGGTCTCCATTGCGTCACGGGGGCCTCCAGATCAACCAGCAGCAAAGCGACCTCCGGGATCGGAAAATCGGCACCGACCAGGGAGCCGTCCTCCACTTCGACCGCCCGCCACCGTCCGCTGTAGGCGTCCAACAAACGCACGGCGTTCACGTTGCCTGCCCCCATCTGGGCGACCAGGTCGGAGACCCGGTACTCCGACGGAAACGCACTGTATCCGAGAGCGTTGACTCCGGCCTAGAGATCCACGGCCTCGGCAACGCGGTCCCCGAGATCCAGCAGACGGTTGTCGTCAAAGCGCATCCACAGAAAATCTCCCGTATTCAGAGTGAAATCCTCGCCCGCGGGCCCTGCGGCCCCTTCGTCCCATTCCGCCGTCTCCGTCACCACTTCCGGAGCCAGGCTGTGGTAGCGCCGGACGCTCTCGACACCGGCCTCTTCCCGCCAGTGTTCGAGCAGTGCGAACGCGGTTTCAAAACGCTCCGCCAGAGACGCCGTCACCACCACCGCGTTCCGGTTCCGGAAGACCGGCTGAAGGGCCGGCAATTCGGCGCTTTGCACGGCGGTCGAAGCCCCGGACTCTTCCTCCCACACGAGGCTTCCGCCGGCCAAACCGGCGTCGCTTTTGGCCGTCAGAGAATTGGTCAGGGGAACGGAATTGCCCGCTTCGAGATTGTGGAGGACGAAATTCCCCGTTTCCGGTCCGGCCGAATCCCCTTCAACGATCAACCAATACCCTTGCAGGTAGGGGCGGGTCTGATTGTGGTCGCTGTCGGTGACGCGGACCTCTTCGTCGCGCAGCAAATCGTAGCCGGTGATCTGCACGACGCCGTCCCGGGTGTCCTGCCAGACAATCCAGTGACCGTAGATGGCCGGATGGAACTGGCCGTCTATGATTTCGGTGATGCGGCGGCGATCGCCCGTGTCCAGATCGGCGAAATAGATTTCACCCGGCCCGACATCCCGCTGATCCCGCCAGACCAGGCGCCCCCCGTGAATGGCCGCCTCCACCTGATCCTCGGGTCCGGGATTCACTTCAAAGGTGTCCCCGGTTTCGAGGTCGCGGGCGACCAGGTTTTCCGGCGCCGACGAATCCCCGGCCGCCCGGCTCTGCCAGACGACCCAGGGGTAATCGATCACCGGACGTGTCTGCCGCAGCGACGAGTCGTTGGTGAGGCGTTCCGGTTCGCTTTCTTCGGTCAAATCGCGCATCCAGATGTCCCATCCTCCGTCCGACCGCCTTGCCTGCCAAACCGCGTAGCGCCCGTCGGTGTGGGGATATTCCCCGGAAGCGAGCTCTTCGCCCCCGGCGCCCGCTTCGGACAGATCCCGGGCAAACACACGCCAGGTGCCCTCGGGACGCGCCTGCCAGAGAGCCCAGTCGCCCCGGGCGGCCGGACGGCGGCCCGCTTCCCCGGAGCCGGCCAGGGTGGTGGCTTCGGCGGTGAGGTTGCCCACGCGCACCAGGCGGGTTGCAAACCGCTCGTTGCCGACGCCGTCGGACAACGTCACCTTGACCGTATACCAGCCGGCGGGAAGCAGGGTTCCCTCGTCGTTGCGGCCGTCCCAATCAAAACTGACCGCCTGCCCGCCGACATCGCCCATCGCCTCGGTGCGAACCAGCATCAGGTCGGAGAGGTCGGATCCGTACAGGGGATCGTACGTCCAGGTGTACCGAACGGGATCGTCCGTCGATTCCCAAACGCCATCTCGCTCGGCCACGAGATCGAGAAGCTGTTCCCCCGCGTCCAGCGGCCCGGGTTCAAAGAGTTCGCCGAGTGGCATTTCCGCACGGAAAAAGCTCTCGTTCAACGTCCACCGGTAAAGGTCGATTTCGGGGGGTCCCACCACCGCCAGGGTCGGCCGCTCGTCGTGCGACGGCGTAGCGGGCAGGCCGGCGACCTCGAATTCCGGCGCTCCGGCCGAAACCTCCCAGGAAACCGCCAACGCGTTTTCCTCATCCAGATAGTGGCCTCCGCTGTGCCGTGCCAGAACCTCGAGGGTCACCTCGCCGGAAAGGTCATCCAGGGCCAGCGGTTCGGCTACCGGAAACTCCTCCGACCAGTCCCCGTCGTCGAGCCGGTAGCGGTAATAATCGACGTGATCGCCGCCGACGGCGATCTCCGCGGTGTCATGGGGAGTCGGCGTGGCGGGAACTCCTTCGAGAACGGGCCACGCCACAACCCCGGCGAATACTTCCGCCGTCGCCTCCAGCGGCACCGGCGAATCCTCCGCTTCGAAGACGATCTCCGCCAGGTCCGGACGGACCGACAGGGAGTCTCCGCTGAGCGTGATCACCAGGGGCCCGGAATCAAACTCCGCAAACCCCGGCGCGGCGCCGGGCAATACGACGGTCGCGGCCTTCACTTCTTCCTCGTTGCCAAAGGAGTCCTCGGAGAAATATTCGATCACGTAGCTGCCCGGCTCATCCAGGCTGAACGGAATGGCCGGCTGAAACTCGCCGTCATCGATCCGGTAATACATGCTCACGGGATTATCGTCTTCGGCGATGAAGTAGATATCCGTATCCCGGGTGACATACACGGTTCCGTCGTCCGCAATCGTGTGATCCCCGGCGAACCGGATCTCGGTTTCCGGCGGTTCCAGGTCCTCCTCGGGCACGGCGTAATGAACCGTGTATTCGTAATATTGGCCCAGCTCGACAAAATCGAAAATATGAAGGAACTCGAGGCGCCGGTTCGATGGGCGTTCGTACCTGTAACTGGTCCAGGTGTTGTGCTTGTTCAGCTCTTTGCCGTCCGACCGGACAACCTTCTCGATCTCGTACCGGTCCTGACCGGGATCGTTCACGCGCACATAACCCCAGTTTTCGAAATCGGCCTGAACTCCGACCACGGCGGTCTGCTCGTCGTCGAGATCCTGAATCACTTCGGCCTGCTCGAGGTGATTGACCGGAACCACGTTGCCTTCGCTCTCGTACATGGCATCCGGAATAAGATTTTCCACGTCGTCGGTAACAGCCAGAAAATCGGTTACGTCGTCACGGCCCGGCTGGTCGTTGATCACTTCATGGAGAAGAAAATGCGCCTCCAGCGAGACAATGACTGAAGTCTCCTCGCCCCCGAGGTCGGAAGCATGTGTGTAACTGTCGTTAAAATCGACGAACTCCCCCGAAAGCGAAGTGATCATATCCCACGCCCCTTTGCGCGCTTCGCCCGGCGGAATATCGCCCAGGTCCACCACGAGACTCGCCCGGTCCAACTCGGAATCCATCACCCGGGCGCCCAGGAGCTGCGCGACCAGGGGCAATTGCTGCTGGTTGTCCACGATCTCCGGCTGTTGCGAATCGATCTGAAGGTCGCGCGCGGTACCGTAACCCACATTCCTGACCAGCACGCCCAAGGTAAAGGGCACCGGACTTTCCACCCGCTCGGTGAAAGGATCGTTCGCCTGGACATCCCGGGGAAGGAAATAAGTGATATCCAACTGCGGTTCCGGCCGGACCGTGATGGTATCCGGCAGAGCGAACATGTTTTCCTTCGGGACCTCCACTCCGCCGAGCTTGCCGCCCAAATCGCAGCCGACCAGATACTCCCGCCCGTTGGGGTTGGTTCCGCCCGCGTCGATCGTCGGAATAATGAACCAGCGAATGATCGCCGTGCGCGTCGGCTGGATGATTCCGTCGCCGTCGACCCGGTTGACGAATTCCAGTTCGGGCTCGCGCACGAAAAAGAGATCGGAGGCGTCGCTCCCGTCCTCCGGATCCTCAAACGTCAGCTCCGCGTAAAAATCGGTGATCGCGTCTTCGCCTTCGTTATTCGTCACCTCAAGCGTCGCCTCAAACCCTATACGCTCCAGCGTCAACTCCTGCTCGATCTCCACCCGGGCCTGCGCGCACCAACCATCGAATTGCTGTTGGGCGGGCGCGATGGAAGGAATCGCCAGAACCGGCGCAACCCCAAGGGTGACAAAAAAGCGAAACCGGGAACGGACGAACCGGCGTACCGGGGTGGTCCGGGCGCTGGCCCTGCTTCCCCCCCCGGAACCGCGCTCGCCGTCGGCGTCCTCGACACATTTCTTTGAAAACAACCAGTCCATGATAAAATCCTTCATCGTTCGCTCACCTCCGCTTCATTCTCCAGGTCTATAAAAAGCCCTCCGCAAAGGTCCTCTGCGAGCAAGCCGTTGGCGAAGAACGCGCGATCTCCACCCACCTGAAAATTATAGACGGTGTGAACCCCCTCGACACGTTCGTTGGCAACGACCTTCCAGAAACCGCGTTCCGCATCGGTCAGCCACTGGTCTGTCTCGAGATTATTGGCAAACCGCCAACCTTCTCCATCCACCCAGAGCCGATGTTCGGCGGTGACCAGGAGCTCCCGTGTGCGATCGGAACCCAAAGCCTCCACTTTCACCCGCCGCAGCGTATCGGATTCCAGTTCGTAGGCGTGACTGACTTCGGCAACGGCTCCCGGGTCCCTCGATCCGGTCCGAACCCGGTCACCCTTCGCGATCTCCTCGATCGGCCGGGTCGATCCGTCGGCCATGAGAATCCCGGTACCGGCCAGGAAGCAGCCGTCAGCTCCTTGTTCGAAGGACTGGCGCGGCGATCCCGAGGAACCGCCTCCACCGGTGGATGGGTCGCTTCCGATGGCACCCAGGAAACGGGAGGCGGCGCACCCGATCATTTCGCCCAATTCTCCGCCGACGATTTCCGCAACGTCCAAAAGGCTTGTGGGCACGCCATCCTGAGCCACCGCCAGTCCGCTGGCCGCCCCCAGGCCGACGGCGGCCGCCGTGCCGAGGCCGCCGGTGCGCTGGCTCACATATTCGCCTTTCGCCGCCATCTCGGCGATCGCCTTAATCCCCTCCGCGAAATCCCCCTCATCCGCGGCGCCGCAGGGTGCGTCCAATCCCGGAACCGCAGTGGGAACCGCGGTCAAACCGCTCCCCTCGGAAGTATCGCCGTCTTCGAGGGCGACAGCTGTCGGTTCGGCGTCACCGTTTCCGTCGGCGTCCCCCCTCAAGTGGAAGCGAACCGGAATTTCCACTCCTTCTTCCGGCCCCAACTCGGGAATGTAATCGATCAGCGGCTCCATGGTGAGCAAGCCGGATTCGGTCCCTTCAATGTCGATATCACTGATCTTGATCAGACCCTCGTTGCGCAATTCATACGTCACCGTGGTTTGAAACCCGAGCTCCACATTCTCGAACTCGTGCATCGGCGGTGTCATGACGAGCACCGGCGCCGGGACCCGCGTTTCGAAGGTTTGCTCCAGCACGATTTCGTACCGGTCCGTGAAAGGCACCGGAACCACCTGGAAACGCACCGTAACGAGACTTCGGTCGAGGACCGGTTCGACTAAAACCGTTTGATCAGGCTCCACTTCGACCGTACCTGACTGGGCCGAATGTCCCGAAGCCGTCACCTGCCAGGACCAGCGACCTTCCTGAAGGTCCTCCACGAACAGCTCACCCTCGGCATCCGTCCGGTACGGCCCGAGTTCAATATCATTCGTGGTGCTCCGCAAGCGCACGGATGCGTTCGGGACAGGCTGATCGATGATGTTTTCCACCTGGAACAGCACGTCTCCCTCGAGATCCGAGGTGATTTGGGCGAAGAGATTCACCTGAAAATCCGCTTCCACGTTGTCTCCCTTGATCATCACCGAATCGTCATAAAACCCGAGGTCAACGGCCTCCGAGGGGGTGTAAACCACCTGGAAGGAAAACGATTCGCCCACTTCCAGGTCGGGCAGGTACGCGTAACCGTCTTCCTCCACGGGCAGGTTGATGTGCATCCAATCGATCTCCTGCGGCGGTTCCAGCCGGACGCCCTCCAGGGCGCGAAGCCCGTCGTTCTCAATGACGACCTCGCGGCTTCGCTGCCGGCCGCGGTCCATCGTAAGATCCACGTAACCGCTCGACGGCTTCGCCACACTGAGGATCGGAATGGCCGGAAGGAGCGTCACGTCCCCTTCGAAACGCGCGGTGGCGCCCTGGTCGGTCAAAAAGGAAAACTCCACCATCGCCCTGTCTGGAGCGTCCAAGTCGGCCTGAAGCTCCAGGGTGACCCGGCTCCGGGAGGACGGGCTCAGCACCTCGCTGACATCCAGAACCTGCCCGCTTACCGAAGCGATATCCGTCTCCACCGGTTCGCCCGTATCCGGATCTTCCTCCACGATCCAGGCGCGGAATGAATCGACCTCCAGTCCTTCCAGAGGCACATCGCCGGGATTGTTGAGGCGTATGTCGAAGTCCATGGTATCATTCTTCGACATACGAATCTGCCCCTGTCCCGGGTTGGCGTACATACGATGAATCGTCACTTCCGCCTGATCCAGAACATCCACAACGTCCGGGTGGGCCGCCCAGAAGGAAATGGTTCCCGAAAAACCGGGGAAGGGATCGTAAGAGAATTCAAAATTGCCTTCATCGTCCGTCTCCACCTCTTCATACCAGGTGTAACCGCGAGCCGAGAAACCGATCCGCAAGGCCGTATCCGTCCGCGGCTCACCGCTCTGACGGTCGATCGCACTGCCACTCAGCGGAATGCTGGCGTCGTTGATGAAAAGATCTCCATCCACCTCAAGTTCGCCGAAGTATTCCGTCTCGGTCAGCCCTGTTTCCATAGTCCCGGAAATGGGACCGGACTTCCGTGCGTTCGATGTCCCCAATCCGTTGTGAATCACGGGGGCTTCCACGCGAATCACGGCCTTGTCATCCTCGGCCAGCGCTTCCGGCACAAGCACATCCTCGAAGGTGACTTCCCGGGATTCTCCGGGAGGGATTCGCAGCACACCGTCGCCGTTCGAAGTGAAATCGAGGCCGGAGATCGCCCGGTCAAAGGTGGCGCCGCCGACGGACTCCCCGAAACGATCCAGTACGGTCAGTTCCAGGTCTCCGGGTTCGCCGCCGAAATCGCTGACCAGAACGACCTCCGCGTCGGCGTAGCCGGGATTGTATATCCGGGCACGGAAATCGTTGAGCCCTCCGGCCAGAGGCACCTGCGGCGCCGAAACCGTGATCCGGGTGGAGGGGGACCGGTATCGGTCGAACGATCGATCCAGGACATAGTACGCGGACGCAATGCCGTCCTCGGATTCCTGTTCCACCTCGACCGTGAACCCGTGACCGCCGGAGAGTTCCGTCACTGCCGGGAACGCAATCCGCCAAACGGCCTCCTCGCCGGCTTCGACGGGTTCGTCGATCATCTGGCCTTCCTCGCGGATTCCGGAACCCGGATGAGTCCGCCATATCACCGTTTCCAGGACATGCCAGTCCTCCTCACCGTCCAGGTTCCTGGCGGTGACCTCGTAGTTGTCGAAATAGCGCCCGATCAGCGAACGCTCCTCGCCGTCCGAATCCGGGTTGATCCGCAGTTCCAATTCGACCGGGAAGACCGCCACCGGACGCGGGGCGCTTTCGCGGTCCTGGTCGTCCACGGAACGCACCGTGTACACGGCACGCTCCTCCGTAACCGGATCCGGATCCTGATAATTCGGCTCCGTGATCGGCGCGTCATTGAGCGACTCCCCGTCGCGGTAAACATTAAAACCGACGGCTTCCTCATCCGGGGAATCCCAGGCCAGTGCCGGTCCGGCACCCGATTCAACCGTCGCCACGAGATTGACCACCGCGCCGACATAAAGTTCGATGGAGGCCGGATCACTCAGGTTTTCGTTGCCCACCTGGTCCACCGACGCCACCTCGTACGTGATCAAGCCCCTGGGAGGATGGTCGGAGACTTCGTGGGGACCGCTGGTTGTACGAATCCTTTCGCCGTCACGATAGACACGATACTCGACGGGGGTTTCGCCCTCGGATGGGGCGTCCCAGTTAATGCGCACCCCCGACTCACCCAGCTCAACCGTAAGGTTTTCCGGTTTCTCCGGGGGCGTGCGGTCGGACAACGCCACCAATAAGGGCGAAGGATCGCTCTCCACCCCCTGTCGGTCGGCGGTCACCACGTATCGATAAACGCCGTCCTCGGGAGGAAGATCCGTGTATTCCAGGGTCGACAAACCGGAAACGATTCTTTCATCGGGCGGCTCCACGCCGTCGCCGGGTTCGCGGTAAAGGTGATACACTTCCGCCTTCTCGGAGGCCGCCCACGAAATAGCAATCACGCCCCCCGGACGAATTTCCCCGGCGATTTCCAGCGGACGCTCGGGCGGCGGCGGCGTGTCGCCGGTGTACACTTCGAGTTCTTCGCCCTCGGTAATGGAGGTGCCCTCGTTCCCCAGCAGGTCCACGGTCTGGAGAGTAAAGCTGCCCATCCCGGTGCCCATGGCTTCGTCGAGGAGCAATTCGGCCGTCCAGGAACTCCCGCTGCCGCTCAGATCGAGGGAAACTTCGCCCGTCTCCGGCGGACTGAACGCAAGGGAAGGCGGCGAACCGGACGGTGCCGGCTTGCTCAGTTCGAGTTGCACCTCGACCGTGATCCCCTCTTCGGGAATCGCAACCGGGGGCTCCCCATCCACCGAAACGATACCCGTAGGCCGGGTCAGATCAAACACAAGCGTCGTACCCCCGGGAGCGCCGGAAAAGCTGTTGCCGAAAAGATCCGTTCCGCTCACCCGGACCTGCGCCTCGCCGGAAGCCGCGGAAAGGTCGCTCACCTGATACGTTCCCGAATAGCGGTTGGAGCCGATACCGGAGAGCGAAACGGAAACCGGCTGAGAAAAGCCGTCCGGCCGTATGGTCATGCTCGGAGTTCCTTCGAGAGACTCGCTGGCTTCGACTTCGATACCCAGCTCGCCGGGACCGACCGGCATCGCCCGGTCGTAGGTCACCGTAAACGACGGAGGCGTGGTGTTGAGCACCACCGACTCGACATCGGAAAGTCCGCTGGCGTTTCCGGCGACATCAAAACCAATGACAGCGATGTTGTACTCACCGTCCGGCAAGTCTTCCAACACCTTGGATGTATTGCTGACCAAGTCACTCTGACCATCGGCATCGTCCGCGGATTCGAGTTCGCCCTCACTCCAAAGCACCCGGAACTCCGTCGCCCGCTTGCCGTCGGCGGCAAAACGCCATTCCACTTCGACAGCGGTACTCTGGACCACTTCGAGCGAATCGATCACGACCGGCTCCGGCGGCAGGGTATCGCGGTGGACCGTGACGCGGGACGAGGTGACCGACCCGGCCGGGTCGACCGCGCGAACGCTGAACTCGTTCTCGCCTTCCACCAAAGGCACCTCGCCAAAATGGAACGTTCCATCCGGCGAAGCCGCACCTTCCGCCACAGTGCTGGAATTTCGGCGCAGGCGCAGCGGATTGCCCGGATCCGCCGTTCCGGCGACTTCCAGGTCATCCTCCGCCGTGACCAGCCCGTCGGACGGAGTTTCGATAATCGGACGGGCCGGCGGTTGCGGCCGGACGATAACATTGATCTCCCGCACGGCGACGTTCCCGGCGCCGTCAGTCGCTTCGAGTGTCACGCGATAAATAGCCTCGTCCAGATCCCGAATATCCCACTCCCCCGCCAGCGTCGTCGCATCCGCCTGCAGGACCGGTTCGCCCTCGACGAAGAACACCAGCGACTCGATTCCCAACTCCGCTTCGGCCTCGCCGGAAACCTCCACCGGACGGTTCAGCTCGTCGCCCTCTTCCAGGCTGAACGCCGTAATCTCCGGGCCCTCGGTTACGTGTTCGATGTCGAGGGTCAACGTCTGGCCAATCACGCCGGTCAGTCCCAGAAACTGGACATGGACCGTCTTCAACCCGCCCGCTTCAGTCAGTGCAAAAAGGTCTTCAAAAGGACGCGCCGTATAGAGGTCCGAACTGTCCGGATCCATTTCGATATCTTCGAAAGGAACCCCCGAAAAGGTCGAATCCTCGCTGGCCCTGTAAGCGATGGCGTTGGCTGAGGCGAACACGAGATTCACCTCGGGACGACCGACCTGAACAACGCCGTCCACCGTCCCGGCCGCAGCATGCAGCACCGGTTCGTCTTCGAGCGGATCTCCCGCTTCGACCGGGCCTTCCAGAGTTCCAGCAATTTCCTCGTTCGTCTCCGTCCCCCACCAGTTTCCGGCGGCATCCAGATCGGTACCTTCTTCAGCCACGGCGTTGAGGTCGTTCGCTTTCAGTACGGAATCCGAAATCGTCAATCCCGCTCCGCCGGCGACCGAAGCCCCCGTGTCGTTCAATACGAGATACGCTTGCTCCGTCAGCAACGAAGCACCGTCGTTCAACGCCAAACCGGCCGGCGTGTTGTGGGAGGCGCGCAGACCGAACACCTCCGGCTCGATCGTGCCTTCGAGGCTCAAACCGGCGCCGTAGCGGATCCAGACTTGGCGGATGACCGAATCGTGGGCTTGCGCCGACAGCGTCACACCGTCCCAATCTCCTGCGGAGGCCCCGTTGCCTTCCTTCACCGAGGTCAGGTGAATCGGAGCGAGGGCCTGGCCATCCGCGTCCAGGGCGCCGTCCTCGATTTGGATTCCCGCACCTTCGGCAAACCGCAGCGTGGTACCGGGTTCGAGCGTCAACACCGCCCCGTTTTGCACGATCAGGGGATTGTAAACCGTCAACTCCGGCTCGTCCTCCCCTCCCAGAACCAGATCCTGCTCGATGGGTTCGGACAAGGGATCGGTCCAGCGCAGAGAGGTCACTTCCTCCTCATATTCGTCCAGGCGATTGAAGGCAACCACCGCGTAGTGATAATCCCGCGAGCGATCGAGGCCGGTTTCCTCGTAGGAATCCGCCTCGGCCGACAGCTCGGCCACCGGAGTCAGCCCTTCCACGGAATCGAACGGGGCATCCTCGCGATAGACCCGGAAGCCTTCGAGCCCAAAGAGCCCGTCGGTTTCGTAATCGCTCCAATCCAGATGAGCCGTACTGACGGACGGCGCGCTCAGGACGGGCGTTACCGACGGCGGGACCACGCTCTCAATAATGATCTCCAGCACGTCGACCTGCGGCTCGAAATTCCCGACCTCGTCCAGCGCCGCGACGGCCACGTAATAGGAGGTGTCCGGCTCCAGGTCGGTAAACGTGTATTCGCGAGCCTCGGCCCCCCGCCCGTCGTGGGCGATGAGGCCTTCAGTGGTGGCAAACGATTCGCTTTCCCGATAGATTCTGAAGCGGTCGAGCCCCTCGGCTGCTTCGTAGTCGTCCCATCCGATCGTGACGCTGTCCTCGGTCATGGTTACGACGGCGATCTCCGGAGCCGGGGGCGGCGTTGCGTCGACGAAGACCTCCAGGACCGTCGCCGGCTCCATGACAAATTCCTCGGGATCCGCCGCTTCGGAGACTTCGATGCCGTGTCCCCCGTCCATTCCCGCCTCAACCAGGATCGCCGGCGTCCGGTAGGTGTCGCTTGCCCGTTCGTCTTCCAGCCACTCGCCCCCGGAAGGCACTTGCGGCGCGTCGGCGTCTCCCTCCGGCACAAACACGATCGCCGGCTCGACCTCGGTGTCCATGGTCCGGTCGAAGCGGAGCGTCAGGACCAAAGTTTCCGTTGCGGGAATCGGCGAAGCCGGATCGGCTTCCGCTTCGACGACCACCGGCGCGGCCCGCCGACTTCCGAAGTCAACCCCTGTCTCGTCGGCGCCCGGTTCCAGTTGCACAATATGAGCGGCGCCCGCTTCTTCCGGAAACGTCTGTTCCCATGCGTTCGGGAGTTCCTGCCGCACGTAATACTCGCCGGGACTCAGATCTTCGAATTCATACGTCCCGTCCGGTCCCGTTTCCCCACGCGGTTCGCCGGAGTTGCGGACCCCGCTGTTGTTCAGGTCGAGAAACACCGAGCGGCCTTCCAGCGGACCTTCTTCGGCCCCGAACTCGCCATCGCCGTCCGCGTCGTGCCACACCACCCCGGAAATTGAGCCGGGTTCCGGCTCGATCGTAAACGACCAGATTTCCCCTTCGGTCAGGCCGACTTCGTTTTCAGGATCGATGCGCCAGAAATAGGTAGTCCCGTACTCCAGTTCTCCCGGATCGAATCCTGTCCCGACCTGAGACCCCTGGAACTCCGCACCGCCCGGATCGGCCGTAGTTCCGAAATAGACGTCGAAACTGCTCGCCAGGCCGCCGTCCGACCAGCTCAGGTTTACCGTGCGCGACACATTATCCTGTCCATCGGACGGGAAGGGATTTTGGGCCTGAAGCGGGGGCGCCCCTGAGAAGAGAACGCGAACGTGATCCTCATCATAAATAATCTCCACGACCGCGTCGTCGGGCAGGTCCGGATAGGTCACTTCATCAAATTCACCCGAAATTGCAGCCGCCGTAACGATCTCGATCGTATCCCCGACCTCGGGAACGTAACCGTCCGCCAACAACAACGTAAGGCTTCCGCCGAGTGACGCTTCATTCTCGACCGCAAGAAGGCCGTGGTCGCTCGTCTCGGTACCGCCAAGACCCACAGTGAAAGTCTCGCCGGAAGGGTAATCACCATCCACTTCCACGATGCTTCCCACCCCGCTCTCAACGGTTCCGCTGTTCTCGTCCAGCCGGTCGAGATAGAGATGACCCCCACCGAGCGCTTCGAGACTCCCGGTGTTTGCAAACACATCCGGATTCACCCTGACCGTGCGCCCTGCGGTATCCGACACAATACGGCCTTCATTCCTAACCGAACCGCTCGCGCGCCCGATGTCACCGCCGCTTTCTCCGCTGCGCACGGTGATCCCCCCCGCGATCACAAGCTCGGTCCCGCCGC